>JBOGGK010000365.1:0-15153 GCA_050744045.1 Acidimicrobiales bacterium
GATCAGCACGCAGCGCTCCCGTTCGCCGACGCCGAGCGACCTGCGGGCACTGAAGCGGTCCCAGGTACCGCCTTCGGGCGTGAAGGCGGGCCGCACCACGGGCCCGCAGACCACCGGCCGGCGCCCGCCCCGGGCGAGCAGTTGGGGGACCTGGGACCGGTGCAGCAGCAAGTGGGCGTCGACCCCGCCGTGGGCCCACATGCCGTGCACAAAGAAATCGAGCACGTAGGAGACGACAGGCACGTCGAGAGCGCCCTGCTCGCGCATGCGACCGGCGATCTGGGAACAGAGGTGGAACGTGGACAGCACCAAAGCCGGGCGTTCCCGCTCCACCAGCGCCGACAGGCGGCGTTCGGCGGGCAGGCTGAGGGGCAGTACCCGTGGCCTCGAACCGCTCTGCGGGCACATCTCCAAGCGGAAGGTGATCTCGTAGAGCCACTGCGCCCGGCAGGCCATGAACTTGTAGAGCGCTGTCAGCCCCGCGCCCCAGCCCCGAGGTAGCAACTCTGCCGTGTCGACTATCTTGGTCGCCACGCCGTAGCGATCGAGGCGGCTGGCAAGCTCCCGGCCGACACGGTCGTGCCCGGCTCCCATCCCTGCAGTTAGGACAACGACCAGTGGCCTCCCGTTCATGGCCCGCCAGTCCCTCGTCGGCAGGCGCTCACGGCGGGCCGCTTTGCTGGCACTGGCCAAGGCCGGCGGCGGAGGCCGCGCTTGCCCGGAGAACGAACGACATCGGCCCATGGCCCGCATGCCAAGCGGGCACGGCCGTGCCGGAGACGAGGGCGGCGGTGTAGGAGCCCACTGCGGGGCCCAGCGTAGCGGCTCCGCCAGCGCCAACCGCGCCCTGAGCACGGACGCGGCCCGCTGGCCCCGGCCACGTGGCCATCGAGGGCCGCGGATGCGAACGCGCCCGCAGCTTGGCCCGGGCCGCTCACCTGCCGAGCCAAGGGCTGCGCGGCTCGATGAACGCCACGTGGCGCGAGTCGCCGGCGCCAAGGCTCGAGAGGCGGCGCGCTGATGCTACCGTGCTCATAAGGAAGGCTCCACACCGTTGCCCCTTGGGCGGCTGCGCCAGCCGCAACGTCGGTGGCGGCCCATCGGTTACCTCCTACCCGCGCCGCCGGGGCCCAAACACCCTCTCGCGCCCGGCGCTGAGCGCGGTTTGGGGCTCTCAGCCCGGCGGGTACGTACCGGTCGTCCGGGCTCGTCGGGCCGAGAAGCGCAAAAGGCGAGCAAAGACAACAAAGAGAGAGGAGGGTAGCCGTAATGTCGGCAGCCAGTAGCCCGGGGGAGCCGGGCATCTTTTACCGCCGAGAGCCCGCCACTGCCATCCTGGGGGCGCGGCAGGCGGGTTGGTACGGCAGCGCCAAGACCCCCTTATCATTTTCCCCTTCGCCTTTATGGCCGGAGTGGCCCTGCAAACAATCGTACTGGGGACGCTGACCGCCGGTCCGGCGCCATGGCCATGACCATGGAAAACTCTTGGGGCCGTACGACCCTCCTCCTTGGCAAGTGGGCCAAGGCGGGCAACCTGCTGGGCGCCAAAGCGACCAGGCCGCTCGCCTACCCCCAGGGCATGCCCGGCGTCCGCGCCGGCCAATCGGCTTCACAAACCCACCACCATCCGGGATCAAAAAGCCAATAAAGGTCCTCCCGGTGCAGGGCCAGGGCCAAAGGTCCTCCAAGTGCAGGGCCCCTCAGGCTGGCCAGCCCCTGCTGGGCTAGCCAGTTCGGCGAGGTGACAGTGGGCAGCCAAACCAGGCTTGAAAAAGTAGAAAAAATAAAGGCCCTTTGGGACCGGCCCCAGCACCGCCTGAGCAATCTCATGGGCGGGCCGGCACGAGTGCGGGTGGTCGTGCTGCTCGCCGCGGTGCTAAGCCTGAGCAGCGCCGACACCGGGACGGTGGGCGCGATCGCCCCCGAACTGGAAACTGCTTTCCACCTGAGCAACACTCAGCTCGGCCTGCTGATCACTGCCAGCTCCCTCGTTGGAGCGCTCGCCGCTTTGCCCATGGGCGTCATAGCCGACCGCACCCAGCGGGTCCGCGCCCTGGCCATCACCGTGGTCCTGTGGGCAGGCGGCATGGTGGCGAGCGGCGCTTCCACCTCCTACCTGATGCTGCTCTTGATGAGGCTCGCCCTCGGCTTGGTCACCGCCGCCTCTGGACCTTTCGTGGCCTCGCTCACCGGCGACCTGTTCCCGGCCAAGGAGCGCTCCCGCATCTACGGGATGATCCTCACCGGCGAGTTGCTCGGCGCCGGAGCGGGCCTGATAGTCTCCGCCGACATCGCCGAGTTCTCCAGTTGGAGATTGCCGTTCTTTCTCTTCTCCCTGCCGAGCCTGGCCCTCGCGTACGCGATGCACCGCCTGTTGCCCGAACCGGCGCGCGGCGGCCAGAGCTGGCTGCGCCCTGGGGACGAAAAGGTCAAGCCGGCAGAAGAGGCCGAGGCCTCGGCCAACGGCCAAGGGGCAGCGTCGGCCGTGGAGGACGCCGAAGTCCGCCGCAAGGCCCGCCGCCGCAAGGACATCCACCCGAGGCCAGGCTTGGTGCTGAAGAAGGACCCTACCGCCATGGCGCCCTGGGACGCCGCCCTTTACATCCTGCGCATACCGAGCAACCTGGTCCTCATCGCCTCGTCGGTGCTCGGCTACTTCTTCCTGGCCGGGCTGCGCTCGTTCGCCGTCATCTTCGCCGAGGCGCATTACCAGGTCAGCCAGAGCGCGGTGACCGGCGTGTTCGTCTTCATCGGGGCTGGCGCTATCGCCGGCACGTTGATAGGCGGGCGACTGGTGGACCGCTCGGTCCACCGGGGCAGGATCGACGCCCGCGTCCTGTTCGCGGGCGCCTCGTTCGTCGCCGCCGCCGCGGCGTTCTTGCCTGGGCTCGCAAGCACGGACCTGCTCGTTGCGGTCCCCCTGTACACGGTCGCTGCCATATTCCTCAGCGCTCCCAACCCCGCGCTCGACGCCGCTCGCCTGGACGTCGTCCCCTCCCGCCTCTGGGGCCGGGGCGAAGGCGTGCGGACGTTTTTCAGGTCGGTCCTGGAGGCGGTCGCCCCGGTTACCTTCGGCGTCGTCTCCGGGGTGCTGGGCGGGCCGCAAGCGAGCGGCCTCGGCACGGGCGTCAACTCCGGCCGGGGAGGCGTCCACATCCCCCAAGCCCAGAGCCGCGGGCTCGAGTACACCTTCATGATCATGCTGGTGCCCCTGCTCGCTTCGGGCATCTTGCTGCTGCTCAGGCGCCACGCCTACCTCCGTGACGTCGCCACCGCGGACATGTCCGACTGCAAGGTGTTCGGCGGCTGCGACGACGACGGCGGCGGCCGGGAAGGCATTGGAGAGCGCAGCCCGGGGGCAGGCCGCCCCGAAGGTGGGCGACCATGATCGTCAGTTACGGGTTCGCCATCCTCGCCGCCGTGTCCAATGCCGGCTCCAATGTGCTGCAGCGCAAGGCCAACAGCGAAGAGCCGCCCGAGCGGAGCTTCTCGTTGCGGCTCATCTGGGACCTGGTCCACAGCAAGGCCTGGTGGCTCGGGATCGGCTTCGTGACGAGCTCGTTCCTGTTCCAGGCGGTGGCCCTGGGCACCGGCGAGCTGGCCGCCGTACAGCCGATAATCGTGTTCGAGCTACCCCTCACCATGGTCGCCGGCAAACTGTTCCTCGGCTCGGAAATGCACCTGCGCGAGTGGGGCGCGATCGCCCTGCTCACGGCCGGCCTCGGGGGCCTGGTCGGGTTCCTGGACCCGCACGGCGGGACCTCCAGCGCCAGCATCGTCAAATGGCTCGCCGGGGCGGGCGGGACGGCCTTGCTCATCGCCGTCGCCGTAGTGGCCGGCCTGAAACACCGTGGCCAGGTACGGGCTGGGCTGTTCGGGGCCGCCGCCGGGGTCACTTTCGGGCTCACGGCGGCGTTCATGAAATCGACCACCGGGGAGGTCTCACGCGGCCTCGGCGACCTGTTCACCTCATGGCAGCCGTACGCCATGATGGCTGCGGGCGCGCTCGGACTTTTCCTCGTGCAAAATGCCCTCCAGGCCGGGCGCCTGGTCGCGGCGCAGCCTGGGATCTCCCTGCTCGACCCGTTCACCTCGATCGCCTGGGGCGTGATCGTATTCGACGAACGGGCCAACGGAGGCCTCTTTTTGGTGCTGGCCGGGCTCTCGGCCACCGCCATGGCCGCTGGCGCCGTCCTCCTCAGCAGCTCCCCGGTCCTCCAACGCTCCCAGCAGGCAGGCTCCCCCCGCGAGGACGAGCGGGTGAGCCCGACGCCCGGGGACCCGTAAGCGTTTGGGAGCGTCTGGGAGCGCTTGAGAAGGGGGCGGCTCTGCCCCGCCAATGCTCCCCAAACCCAACCCGGCCACCGTGGGCGCGAGGCCGGCCCGCCGGCCGCCCCACGTTTAGTTTTGCCGCACAAGGGAAGACTGCTGGGGGCCGGTCAGTGAGCGGCACAGACACTGGGGAGGGAGCTTGCTCCGCTGGGTACGAATGGCGGTCGAGGTCCTGGCCTGGTCAGGCGCGTGCATCGGCATATGGCTCATCTCGCTTTCGGCGGTGCCGGCGGTGCAGCTGTACCTGGCGGCCGCGGTATCGGCAGCCTGCGGGCTGGCGGCGCTCGGCAACCGTCTGCTGTCCGGGGGCGGCTGGGCATTGCGCCTGCGCTGGTTGAAGCCGCTGTGGTGGCTCCCGCTCGCGATCGTGACCGACTCGGCCCAGGTCCTGGCGAGCGCCCTGCCGGGGCTCAGGTGCAAAGCAAGGTTCGAGACCGTCGACATCGCCTCGGGCTCGGGGGAAGGGCCCTGCCCCGACGGGCGGCGGGCGCTCGCGGTCTGGCTGACGTGCGCCACGCCCGCCAGCATGGTCGCCGCGCTCGACCAGAGCACGGGCAGGGCACTGGTGCACGTACTGCCCACCCGAGGGCCACAGATGTCCCGGTCGGCGGCGCGAGCGGGCTAGCGGCGTGAGCGTCCTCGTCGCCTGCCTGATAGCCCTCCTGGTCGGAGCACTGTTGCCGGCTGTCGCCATGGCGTCGCTGGGCGAACCGGCAGCCCGGCTGGTGGGCCTCCAGATAGCGAGCTCGGTCGCTACTTTTTGCCTCATCCTGCTGAGCCAGGTCGGGCCGGGACAGTCCTATGACCTCATCCTGCCCTTGGTCCTGGTCCCTCTTTCTTTCGCCGGGACGCTCGTATTCACCCGCCTGCTCAGCCACCGCCAAGACGACCGCTGACCCATGCGTCACGACGCCGCCATCGGCCTCGTTATCGCGGGGACGGCGATCATAGTTGCCGCCTCCCTGAGCGCCTTGAGCGCTCGGGGCCCCTATACGCGGCTGCATTTCGCGACGGTGATCAGCTCGCTTGGCGGGCCGCTGATCGCGATCGGGCTGTCGGTCGCCAATGGTGCCGGGCTGACCACGGCGTCGGTGCTCCTACCAACGGCGCTGCTGTTTTTCAGCGGGCCGGTGCTCAGCGCCGCGATCGCGAGGGCGCTCGCCCAGCGGGAGGGCCGCGCCCCGGCGGAGTCCCCCGAATGACGGCAGTCACCGCTGTCGCCTTGGCGCTGGTTGCCGTCACCGGCGTGGCCGTCGTAGCCAACTCGAGGCCGGCGCGCCAGGCCGTCACCCTTTCGGTCTTCGGGCTCACCTTGGCGGTGCTGTTCATGGTCCTCCAGGCACCTGACGTAGCTCTCAGCCAGATAGCCGTGGGCACCGCCGTGGTGCCGCTCATGGTGATGCTGACAGTCCGCAAGGTCCATCAGAAGCAATGACGAGGACTGCGCGCACCGTCTGCTTCCTCGGCGCGGCAACGGTGGTCGCCATTGCCGTCGTGCTGGCCGTCCTCGCCATGCCGCATTTCGGGAGCAGCTACCACCCCTACCGGGACCACGCGGTGGCGGCGGCCACCGAGCACCATACGGCCAACGTGGTGGCCAGCGTCAACTTCGACCAGCGAGGCCTCGACACCCTGGGCGAGGAGGCCATCCTGCTGGCCAGCGTGCTCGGCGTGGGCATGCTCTTGCGGGTGGCGGAAGACGAGACCGAGAAACAGCCCCTGACCACGGGCCACATCCTCGACTCCACCCGCTTGGGGGGCTACGTCTTGTTGCCGGTCACGCTCGTGGTCGGCTTCGATGTGGTAGCCCAAGGCCACCTCACGCCCGGCGGCGGGTTTCAGGGCGGGATCGTGCTGGGCACGGGTATGCACCTCCTCTACGTGGCGGGCAGGTACCAAGCCCTCGAGCGAGCGAGGCCGATGTCGGTGTTCGAATGGGGCGAGGCGCTGGGGGCAGGGGCCTTTGCCTGCCTCGGCATCGCCGGGGTCCTGGCCGGGGGGGCGTTCCTCGCCAATATCATACCGACAGGTTCGCTGGGCCAGCTGCTCTCAGCCGGTACCGTCCCCGTCCTGAACGGGGCCGTCGGCATAGAGGTGGCCTCCGGGGTGATGGTCCTGCTGGCCAAGTTCCTGGAGCAGGCGATCCGGGTAAAGGTGGCCGACCCGGGCCAATGAGCATCTTTGGCTACCTCGTGGGGGCGTGGCTCCTGCTCATCGGCGCGTTCGGCATCTGCCGGAGCCACAACCTCGTGCACTGCGTCGTGTGCCTGTCGGTCGCCCAAGCCGGCACCTACGTGTTCCTACTGGCGATCGGGTTCCAGGACAAGGCCTCGCCGCCGGTCTTCGGCTCCCCGCCCACCAAGCCGTCCATCGCCGTCACCGACCCCGTGGTGCAGGCGATGACCCTCACCGACATCGTGGTATCGGCGACGGTGACAGCCTTGCTCCTCGCCTTGACCATCCAGATCTACAAGCGCCACCACACGGTCGACCCCGACGAACTGCGCGCCCTGCGAGGCTGAGTGCCGGACTTCGACAGTGGGGTGGCATGGCTGCCTCCTCTAGCCATAGCCGCGGCCATCGTGGGAGCGGCGCTGATAATGGTCGCCGGGAACCACGTGCCCCGCAAGGTAGCCACCTCAGCGGCGGCCGCCGTTGCCGCGGTCGTCACCGCTCTGGACGGCGCCGTGCTGTCCGCCACCGCCAGCGGGCGGGTAGTCACCTGGTCGGCCGGTTGGCAGCCTCACCACGGCTTCAGCGTGGGCATCGTGCTCGTGAGCGATCTCGTCGGGTCAGGGGCGGCCCTGGTGGCAGGCGCCCTCACCACCCTCGCCCTGCTCTACAGCACCGCCTACATGGAAAGGGTGGGAGCCCATTACCGGTCCCTGATGCTCCTGTTCCTGGCCGGCATGACCGGCTTTGCCTTCACGGGCGACCTTTTCGACATGTTCGTGTTCTTCGAGCTGATGGGGGCTTCGGCTTATGCCCTGACCGGCCTCAAGGTGGAGGACCCGACTGCCGTCCAGGGAGGCTTCAACTTCGGCGTCGTCAACAGCCTTGGGGCCTACGTGTCGCTGATGGGCCTCGGCATGCTGTACAGCCGTACCGGCAACCTGGGCCTGCCCCAGCTCCACCAAGACCTTTCTGGCCACCGCCCCGACGCCTTGGTCGTGACCGCGTTCGCCCTGGTGCTGACTGGCTTCCTGGTGAAAGGCTCCGTGGTACCTTTCCACTTCTGGCTGGCCGATGCCCACGCCGTGGCGCCGCCGCCAGTGTGCGTCCTTTTCTCGGGCATCATGGTGCCCCTCGGCGTCTACGCGGTGTTCCGCGTGTACTGGGTCGTGTTCTCGGGCACGTTGCCAGCTGGCGAGGTGCGCCCGATGCTCTTGGTGCTCGGCACCGCCACCGCAGCGCTGGGCGCGACAATGTGCCTGGCGCAGCGGCACATAAAACGGCTCCTCGCCTACTCGACCATCGCCCACGTGGGCCTGTTCATATGTGCGCTCGCCCTTTTGGACCGGGACGGGACCGCCGGGGCGTTGCTCTACGCAGCCGGGCACGCAGGCGTAAAGGCGGCCCTTTTCCTCCTGGCCGGCCTGCTGCTGGCGCACTACGGGTCGGTCGACGAGCACGACTTGTACGGCCAAGGCTCGCGCCGGGGCATCGAGCCTTGGCTGTGGCTTGCCGGGGGCTTGGCTCTGGCCGGGCTGCCCCCGTTCGGCACCGCGCTCGGCAAGGCCGTCGCCGAGGAAGCGGCGATCGAGCGGGGGCAGGTATGGCTCGTGCCCATTTTCATCCTGGTCTCGGCAGCCACCGGGGGCGCGGTCCTGCGAGTGACGGCACGGGTCTTTTTCGGTCTGGGCCCGGTCCCCTCCGAGAACGCCGGGCAGAGCTCTACCCATGGCGACGAAGAGCGCGAGGACGTGATCGCCGGCCTGCCGGTCACCATGGCCGTCCCCATTTTTGTGCTGTTGCTCGGCGGGCTGGCCGTCGGGTCGGTGCCTGGGGCTCGCGCCGCGGCTACGCACGCGGCGGCTTTTTTCACCGAGCCACGCGGCTACGCGCGGGCCGCGCTTTACGGGGTGCGCGCGCTCCCCTCGGCCGGGCGGCAGGCCAACTGGACAGCCCTGGGCCTCGGCTTCGGGTTCCTGTCCACCGTGCTGGCCGTCATCCTCGCCGTAGCCGGGCTCTATACGAGGAACCTGCTGGAGGCGGCAGGCGTCCTCGGGCGAGCCGGTGCGGCCGTGCTAAGCGGGTTGAGGCGGCTCCACTCGGGCCACATCGGCGATTACGTCACCTGGCTATTGGCTGGGACCGGAGCGGTCTTCATCATGGTCGCCCTCCCCGCCTCCCGGTGAGGTCACCCAGGCGCGAGCCCTCCCGAACAACGGGACCAGTGCCAGCACGACGAGAGCGGCGGCGCCTGGGTAGCTATTGGACAACGGGCCCCGGAAGCGCATCAGGGCTTTGTACCCCCCCGACGCCGCGGGCTTAGCTTGCGCTCGCAACGGGTAGGGGTCAAGGATCGGGAGGCGAGCTGGCGGGCGCCTCCCGATCGGCTACCTGGTCACCTGGAGGGCCGAGCCGCCGGTCATGGCGAGTAGCTGGTCGTAGGTGGTGGCAAAGACGCTGCGAGGGGTCCCGGCGGCGGCCCAGACGACCTCGTGGCGCGCTAGATCCTGGTCCACGAAGGCTCGCAAGGTGCTCCGATGGCCCACCGGCGCCACCCCGCCTATGGGCTGGCCGGTGGCCTCCTTCACCTCATCGGCGGTGGCCCGGCGCAGCCGGGGAAGACCGGCGGCGGAGGCGGCGAAGTCGACGTCCACCCGGTGAGCGCCGCTGGTCATGATCAGCACGGGCTCTCCGCCGGCAACGAACACCAAACTGTTGGCGATGGCTCCGAGGGGGCAGCCCAGGGCGGCGGCGGCGTCGGCCGCGGTGCGCGTCGACTCAGCCAGCTCGCGCACTTCGGCCTCGGGTGCCAGCCGTGCCAGCGCTTCAGCTACGGCACAGGTATTCGCATGCATGACCGCCGAGCCTGCCAGAGCGCCCGGCGCTAAACCAAGAGGGCCCGCAAGGAGGCGGGCCTGGTTAGCCAGGCGGGCCCGTTGACATTGACGGGCCCTTTGAGCTTGGTGGGGCTCCCACGGTGTAGCTGTAGGGGATGCCGGCGAGCTCGTCCCCGTCGGGCAGGGCGTCGGAGGAGAAAAAGCTTGCCAGCACGATGTCATCGACGTAGAGCGTCCCTCCCACCACGCTGCCTGGGGAGGCGGTCGGGGTTATGTCCACCGCGATCGTCCCGCTCTGGCCGGGCAAGAGGTAAAGGAAGCTGCTGGCGGCAAAGCCGACTTGCCAGAAGTCGTCGGTGTCGGAGGTGACCGCGGGGTCGAAAGCTTGCGTGGTCGCCGAGACCACCGTGCTGGCCGTGTCGGTGAGCGCCCCTCCCGGAGGGTAGGGCCCTTGCTCGTCAGGGTTCACGAGCCAGAGCCCGGGGCTGACTTCGGGCGTCTCGGCCAGGTCCAGGGTGGCCGAGGTGGCGGTGCTCGTCTCGGTGACGTTGGGAGCAGGCTGGCCCGGGGACACGTCGGGGTCGCCTGGGAAGTACTCCATGTCGAAGGTGACCGGGGCGGCGCCGCTCAGGCGGTCAACGCTGGCACTGAGCTCGCTGGTGTGGGTGGGGACCAAGTAGTACGGGAAACTGAGGCCGGCCGGCAAGGGCATCGTGAAGCTCGTCGCGGTGACGGCAGGGTTTTGGTTGGCCAACGCCACCGTGGCCGTCTGGTCCAAGCGGGGGTCGGCGAAGAACGCCTCGGGCGCCACCCCGGTGTTGGTGACCTTGACGTCGAAGGCGGTGGACGTCAGCTGGGGGAGGGTGTCCGAGGGCGAGTTCGGGAGGTTGCCCGTCACGTCCACCTGGTCGAAGCCGACCGTCCCGGTGAACGGCTCGGTGAGCTCGTCGCCGGTGACCGGGTTGGCCCAGTACAGCACGAGCTCCCACCTGCCCGGGTCGGGTGCGGAGTGGTAGATCTGGAGGTAAGGGCTCGTCGCCGGCGCCAAGCCGTTCGAGGTCGGCCCCAAGGTGTAGTTGCTCGAATAGCCCACCGTCTGGCCGTCCGGGTTGACCAGATAGGCGATCAGCTCGTCGAAGGGGTCGTTGGCCAAGGCGACGCTGGCATCGAGGTCCCTCAGGCCTGCGGGCACGTCGAAGAAGTACGTATTGGTCTGGGCCTCGGCGCCGGCCCGACCGTTGCCGCCGCTGAGCACCCCGCTGAAGGTGCCCCCGGCGGCACCGAGGGCCACGGTCGTCCTCACGGTGACCGGCACGGTCGTCTGCGCCCCATCGGACGTCACTACGACCGATTGGCTGGTGTCGCCGGGCGACGAGGGGGTGCTCGAGCTGAGCGTGGCGGTTGCCGTCTGCCCAGGCCCGATCTCCAACTGCGACGGGCTGACAGCCCCGGCGGGGGCGTACTGCCAGAGGCCGGCGTCCCATTGCACCGGCCCGCTCGTCCCGACCGCTCCTGGGGTGGCCCCGTCTTGGACGGTGAAGAAAAGGGCCGTCCAGGTACCAGGCGGTGGGTCAGCCACCTCGACCTGGCCGTAGTCGCCGAAGCCCTGAGGCAAGGAATAGGCCGCGTATGTGCCGTCGGGCTCGAACAAGGCGAAGTGGAGCACCGAGTTCTGGCCGGTGTAGCGGTAGTCGGCCGAGAACACCAGGCGCGTGTTGGTGCCCCGGCCGCTCCAGGGCACCTGGAAGCTCTCGGACTGGTAGACCTCGGTGACCCCGGACCAGATCTGGAACGTGCCCGTATTGGTGGTCGGGTTGGCCGGGTCCATCGTGAACGTCTGGGCCCCGCTGTCGTAGACCTGGCGGGTGAGCGCCCGGGTCGACAACCCGACGCGTGCCCAACGCGTGCCCGTGTTGGTAAGCGAGATCTGTTGGGAATAGGGGCTGTTGGGCGGGGCCACGACGTTCACCTGGCCGGGCGCGACGAGAAGCCCACCGCTCTCCTGGTGGCTCGGGCCTCCCCCCCGACCGGCGCCGGCACCACGACCGTGGCAGCGGCCGTGCCCACGGTCGTCCCCGCGGTGGCCGCGGCAGTGGGGCGGCCCGGTCCGGGTGGCGCCGGGCAGGGACGTGGCCAGGTTTACGGCCGAGGCGATGTCGAGCAGCCCGGCGCCCTGCTCGGTGGCCGGGGCATCGAGATCCTTCGCGCTGCTCATCAGGATCTGCTTCACTAACGCGGGCGTGGGGTCGGCCCCGCCATGGGTGGCCGCGTAGGCCTGGATGACGTCGGCCGCCGCCGCCGCGGTCAGGGGGGCCGACTCGCTCGTGCCCCCGAACAGCTCGATGTCGCTCGGGGCGCCGACGTCGTTGGTGCAGCCCCGGTACATGCCTGGCGGGGTGGAAGAGCACAGTGCCCAGTTGAGGTCACCGGGCGCCACCAGGTCGACGGTGTTGCCGGCCTGGGTGAACCCGCCCGAGGAGAGCGAGGAGATATTGTCGTCCGCCCAGCGACCGTTGCCTACCACCGGATTGTAGAAACCGCCCTCATCGGACTGGGCATAGGCCCTGAAAGTGGTCGAAGCCCCGACGCTGAGCACTTCAGGGTCGCTCGCTGGAGAGCCGATGGTGCTCGTCACGCCCGCGTCGCCCGAGCTCACGACCACGGTTACCCCTGCGGCTATGGCGGCGTCGTTGGCGTCGCGCACCACGTCGAGCGCCGTGTCAGGGAAGTTGTTGGCACCAAAGGACTCGTTGAGCACCTTGGCCCCGTGCTGGACGGCGTACTGGATGGCCTGGAGGAGACCGGACTCCGTGGTGTCGTCGTTCTGGGCGAAGGCCTTGAGGGCCATGAGGTCGGCACCGGGAGCGGCACCGACGATCTTGACCCAGCAGCCGCCGGCCGGGAGCCGGGCAGCCTGAGCGGGGGCCACGAAGTCGGCCAGGTTGTATGCTGTGTTGCCCTGGGCCGCGATCGAGCTTGCGTCGCCGAAGGCTTCCCCGCCGGCCGTGACGGCGTCGACCCCGTCGCCGGAGAAGTCCTCGTAGTCGGTGATGACATCCTGGCCGGCGCCGCCCTGGCTGGCATAAGCCGGGTTGCGCCGGAAATCAGGATCCGCGGTGTCGAGGCCGTCGGCTACGAACGCCACCGTCACGCCGGCGCCGTCGAAGCCCTCGGCCTGCGCCTCGGGCGCATCGATGACCTGGAGCGCTTCGGGATCGAGCTCGGGGTGCCAGTAGGGCCCGCACGCCACCTGCCCACCAGGGCCGTGCGCCCGCCACCCGGGCGCCCCCGGTGGGAACTGGCCGGTCGGGGCGGCCTGGGTGCTCGGGTTGGGCGGGCTCAGGGGGATCACGCTGTCCGGCACCACTTGGGCCACACCGGGCTGCGCTGCCAACGCCTGCGCCTGCGCCTGCGTAACTTCAGCTGTCACCGTGTCCACCAGCGTCGTCGTAGAGAGGACGGTGGCCCCTTCGGCTTGGAGCTGCGCCACGATAGGTGCCTGGGAAGGGCAGGTGCCGGCGGGGGCGCTTTGCCCGCTGCACGCGGCGTCGAGGACCGCGATCACCGTCTCCTGGGCCCCGCCGGGGGGCGAAGTGGGCTGAGCGCTGGCGACCGGCTGGCCGAACAGGACTGCCCCGAGCGCTACGGCGACAGCTACGCCCGCTGAACCCCTTGCATTGACCCGCGACATCCCCGGCCTCCTCAAGCATCGACGGTCCAAGGGGACGCTACCCCCTAAGCCGTGACTGTCCGCAACCAAACCTTCGCATATGGCGGTTATTGCGCGTAAGGCCGAGAAGGGCGGCCGCCACTATAAGTACATAGCGAGTGACTTTCTGTGACCTAAACCTAGCTAGGTAGAGAACTAGCCACATTGCGTACTGGGGCGCGGTACGCCATGGCGGGTCGTGGAGGCGGCTGACCGGGAGCTGGGCCCCCGGCGGCGGGCACGGGCGGTGCAATCAGCCCCGGCCGCCCAGCCGAGCGCGAAAATACGTTCCGGTATGGCCCTGGACCGTGCTCGCCGATGGTCCACGACCCCTTGGTCCCGGGGTGCCGGCGTGCTCGCCGTCGTGGCCAGCGTCATGGCCGCCGGCGCCGCTGGCCCGGCTCCGGCCGGCGCACAACCGGCGCCGGCAGGCACGAGGTCGTACTACGAGCACGACGCCACGGCGACGACGCTGGCCCGCCAAGGCGAGCGGGCGGGCCGGTCGGCGGCCAAGGGCATCGTGATCCTCGACTTCGGGCGCCCCGCCTACGATGCCGGCGTCTACGGGACGATGGGCTACAACGGGCTGTTCGTCCCGACGGAGGCGGTCAGGGCAGGGGTGGAGGCCTACATAGCGGGCTATTTCCGTAACGCCCCGAGCTACACGACCCTCGACGTAGCGGTGGGCACCAACAACAGCTGCGGGCCGGGCCAGCCCTGCGGCAACGTCGCCAGCTGTGGCTGCCCCGACGAGCCACCCGACCTGGTGGCCTGGGGAGGCCAGCTGGCCGTGACCGTCGAAGAGGTGCGGGCCTGGGTGAGCGGGTTCCGGGCCCGCGAAGGCTACACCGACGACGTCCGCGTCGTCGCCGCCGACGACGCGGAGCCGGCGTACGACCCGGAGTTCCACAACACCTACGCCGTGCTGGCCGGTTACGCCAAGGCGGTCGGGAGCGCCCAACCGGCGATGGTGGACTACGGGTCGGCCGAGGCCAACTTCTGGAGCGAAGACCAGCTGTTGCAGGTGGCCTACGGGTTCTCGCCCGACGTGCCGATGCCCGAAATCTATTACCCGGCCCAGGTGCACCAATGGGCGTCCCTGGTCGCTTGGGCCAAGCTCCGGCGCCACAAGCGAGTTTCTATCTTCGGGGTGCTCACCGGCGGCACCGGGACCGTCCGGGCGGGGACCGCCTATGCCGAGATGCTGGCCGCCGTCGGTCGCCTCACGGACCAAAAGACCATACCCTGGTTGTCGACCATCCGGCCCTACACCGGTGAAGGCGAGGTCCCTGGGATCGGGCGGGGCGACGACCAGGGGGGCGGCTAGGGCGCCCCCCGGCGGAAATGCTTGCCCAGGGTCCCGACCTGGCCCTGGTAGCTCGAGCCGATCTCGTCCCCGTAGAGCTTGTCGGGCTCGCATATCATCGGTTCGAAGGTCAGCCTGCAGACCTGCTGGCCGTGCTCGACCATGAACGGTACGTCGTGGGCGCGGACCTCCAAGGCGGCCCGGGAGCCCTTCAGGCAGCCGTCGGGGTCGTAGCCGAAGCCGGGGTCGAAAAAACCGGCGTAGTGGGCTCGCAGTTCGCCGCTCGTCGGGTCGAACGCGGTCATCTCGCAGGCCAGGTGGGGAGGGACGCGCACCGCTTCTCTCGACAGCAGGAGGTAGAACCGCTCCGGTGCGAGGACCACACCCCCCTCGCCTTCGGCCCAGACCTGCTCCCAGTAGTCTTCGACCCGATGAGTGCCCGGTTGGCTCATGTCGATCGCGAGCGTGTGCTCCTTGGCCCGGTAGCCCACGCTGGCCCCGGCGTCGCCAAGCAAATCGAGGCTGAGGAAGAGCCCACCCCCGGTGGCCAGCTCCTTACCGGCCGCAGCCCGGTCACCGACGTACAGCAAGGGCTCTTGGCCGTGCTGGCGGCGCAGTTGGTCGTCGGAGAGGGCCGCCCGGCCCACCATCAGGCGCAGCTGGTTCAGGGCCAGGCCCTGGCGGGCCCGCACCGCGAAGGACAAGGGCACGATCTCGACGTACAACTGCCCTTGGTAACCCGGGGCGATCTCGTCAAAGCGGTAGCTGTAGTCGCTGATCACCCGGGTGAACACGTC
>JBOGGK010000366.1:0-10466 GCA_050744045.1 Acidimicrobiales bacterium
TCCCAGGTGCGGGCGTCCCAGGTGCGGGCGTCCCAGGTGCGGGCGTCCCAGGTGCGGGCGTCCCAGGTGCGGGCGTCCCAGGTGCGGGCGTCCCAGTGGAGACGCTGTCGGCATGGCGGGCAGTCCCCGGATGGGGCGGGCCCGTAGGGGCGCCTCCCGGGCGCACCGCGGTATGGGCCAACGGCGCCGGCCCACCAGCGCCTGCTGCCGCCTGCTCGGGGCGCGCCCCGGCGGTCCCCGCAGCCGGGCTCGGCCCTCGGAGACCTGGAGGTGCCAGCGAGGGCTTGGCGGTCCCAGGAGCAGGGGCACGCCTGCCGCCTGGTTGAGCCTCCTCCGGACGCGCCCGGTCCGGCGCGGACGGGCCCGGCGCGGACGGGGCCGCCCCCGAGCGCTTGGAGGGTGCGCCATCGGCGCGCATTTCTGGGCTCCCGGGGACTACCACACCTGCGGGAGGGGTGCCCGCGGGGGAACCAGCCGGAGACGGGGCACGAGCCGGGGAGCGGCCGGCGGAGGCGGCCGGAGCGCGGACCGCCGGCGCTTGCGCGGCACCCGTGGAGCGGCCGGCGGCAGCGGGCGCGGGGGCCGGGGGCGCTGCGGACGCGGGCATGCTAGCCGCCGGCCTGGCCGCGGCAGGCATGGCAGCAGCAGGCCTGGCAACGTCGGGCGGGGCAAAGGGGCCGGCGGCCCTGGGAGCAGCCGGGCCACTGGGGGCACCTGCGGGCACGGGCTCGGGGGCGACCGCGCTCGGGCGGGGCCGCTTCAGGCCTTCACGTTCTGCCTTACGGCGAACGCGGTCAGCCTGTGCCTCCTCGATGCTCGACGAATGGCTGGTCACGCCGATCCCCATCGACAAGCACAGATCCAAGCCCTCCTTATTGGACAGGCCGAGTTCGCGTGCCAGTTCGTACACCCGTATCTTCTTTGCCAAGTTGCTCGTTAGCCCCTTTCCTTGTCTGTCTGGGCCCCCGGAGCGGGAACGCCGGTAGGTTGCTCCATACTCGCATGTTCACGGGCCCTCGCGAACAGCGCCTCGATGCTGGCCTGGACGACATCTCTACGCAGGGCCCTCGCAAAAGCGCGGCGCCTCTGTGCTAGCGCTATGCATTCGGGCCGGGCCAGCGCAAAGCCTTCCAGCTTGCACAGCCAAGCACCACGGCCGGGGCCGTTGCGGTCGATGGCGAGCCAACCGTCCCGGCCCGCCACTACTCGCACCAGTGTACTGGTACAACCCCTCGCGCGGCACCCGATACAGGTGCGGACCGGGGCCCCCGTCTAGCTTGCTCCTTCTTCGGACGCCCCCGCCTCGCCTACGCTGACAGAAGAGCCCTGCCCAGGGGACCCGTCCGCGGCGGTCGGCTCGGGGTCCGGCCCTGGCATGGCGGCCCCGCTGACGTTACTAGGCGGCCCACCGGCGGGCTCGCTGCCCCCAGCGGCAGGAGTCACTTCGGCGGGGCTGGCTTGGGCGGCCGGGCTGGCTTGGGCGGCCGGGCTGGCTTGGGTAGGGCCGGTTCCGGCGGCACTTCCACCGGACCAATCCCTTTCGGGACGGCCAGCCGAGCCAGCTTCCCACTCCTCGGCCGAGACGGCTGCGCCCCCACCCGCCGGTTGCCACACCATCTCACCGGCTTCGTTTTGCACCCACTCGCCCTCGGCCCATTCTTGGGCGGCGTAGGCTTCTTCCTCGGCCAACTGGCTCTCGCTCTTGATGTCGATGCGCCAGCCTGTGAGCCGGGCAGCGAGCCGGGCGTTTTGGCCCTCTTTGCCGATCGCCAGCGACAGCTGGTAGTCGTTGACGATCACCGTCGCCGTCCCTGACTCCTCGTCGAGGTCGACGTCTTTCACCTTGGCAGGCTGCAGGGCGCGCATCACGAACTCGCGGGCGTCCTCGGAGTAGGGGACGATGTCGACCTTTTCGCCCCGTAGCTCGGTCGTCACCATGCGCACCCGAGCGCCCCGCGCCCCGACACAGGCGCCCACGGGGTCGACATTGGGGTCATTGGACCAAACTGCGATCTTGGTCCGATGGCCCGGTTCGCGCGCCTCGGCTTTGATCTCGACGACGCCATTGGCGATCTCGGGCACTTCGAGCTCGAACAAACGTTTGATCAAACCCGGGTGAGTGCGCGACACGACGATCTGAGGTCCTTTGCTCGTCTTGCGGACCTCGACGATGTAGGCCTTGAGGCGGGCATTGTGCTCGTAGTGCTCGAAAGGCACCTGCTCGGCCTGAGGCAACAGGGCCTCCACCTTGCCCAGGTCCAACAGCGTGTAACGGTTGTCGCTCTGCTGGATGATGCCGGTCACGATGTCACCTTCGCGGCCGGCGTACTACTCGTACTTCAGATCCAGCTCGGCCTCCCGGATGCGCTGGAAGATCACCTGTTTGGCCGTCTGGGCCGCGATGCGACCGAAGTCCTTGGGGGTGTCGTCCCATTCGCGCACAACGCTGCCCTCGTCGTCGAGCTCCTGGCCGTAGACGCGGATCTCCCCCGAGTCGGGCTCAATGGTGACCACGGCCTCCTCGGCTGCTCCAGGCATCCGCTTGTAGGCGGCGACCAACGCGTTGGCGAGCGCGTCGAGCAACAGGTCGACGCTTATCCCCTTGTCCTTGGCAATCTGCTGGAGCGCCTCCAAGAAGGCGAGGTTGTCTTTCATCGGCCCCCCTCCGAGGCCCCAGCCCGGTCCGCAGATCCACCCGCCGGTCTCCGACCCGCGCCGGCAGGAGCCGTTTTGGCGGCCCGGGCGGGCTTGGTAGATCTGGCGGGCTTGGTAGGCCTGGCGGGCTTGGGGGGCTTGGGCGCCGGCCCCCAAGTAAAGACGGCGTTGGCCCGCTCTATCGTGCCGAGCGCCAGATGCAGGTCCTCTGTACCCTGCGAAGAGGTACAAACACGGAGCGTTATGTCAAAGTCGGTCGCTCCTAGCAAGGTGCCCCGCAGGCGACGGGCCCCGTGAACGGCCTCGGTCGTCTTCACGGTCACCTCCTCGCCGACGTAACGAGCGAAGTGACGCGGGTAGCGCAGCCGCCGCTCCAGCCCTGGGCTCGAGACCTCCAACATGTAACGCCCGGACGGGACGAGGTCGTTACGCTGGTCGAGGACCGCCGAGACAGCGCCCGTCACGTCCGAGATGGCGTCGAGGTCCACCCCTCCGGCACGGTCGACCAATACCCGCACGGAGGCCCCGGAACGCTCAACGTCCCAGATCTCGAGCCCGGCGGCACTTACAGCCGGCCTCAGGGCCTGGGCAATCTCCTCCTCGGCGCTCATCTCAGCTCCTCGCGGTCAAGGTCCGTCAAACAAAAGCGTGGGCACCCCTGCCACGCAGGACAGCCCACGCCCAACATCACCTCACAGTGACAAGAGGTATTATATCGGCCGCCGGCCCCGATGTACCTGGCCCACGGCTTGACGCGCCCAGGCCTACCCCGACCGGGTACTGGGCACCCTCACAGCGGGCCGCCGGGCCCCTTCCGGGTCGCCGCCTCGCCGCCCTCGAGCGAATGGGACGCCCGCCGGTGAGCTTCGGCCGGGCCTGAGGCGCCTTGTGGCGGCGCGGCCCCAGCGCTCTTGCCAAAGGCACGTTACTGCCGCGACGCCCGCACTTCACTTCTTCCAGCGGAAATGCACCCAGACCCGACCCCAGTTGTCAGCATCCTTCTCGACCCGGTGGTACAAGGGCCGCACATCTTTGCGGTCAAGGAACCTCAAGACGCGCTTTTTTAGTTGGCCCGAGCCTTTGCCCGGGATGATCTCGATGACGCTTGCCCTGATCCTCACCGCTTCGTCGATCGCTTCTCGAAGAGCACGTTCGATCTCGGTGCCCCGGTTGTAGATGTCGTGAAGGTCGACCTTGAGCTTCGACACGCTCGATATTACGGCACATGATTACGGCGCAGGGCCAGCGGGGACCGGTCACTGCCGGTCGGAGACGGGTCAGGGCAGTGGTAAAATTGCTCGGGACAGGAGGTCGTGGCATGAGCCTCTACAGGGACAAGTGGATCGAATGCACACCGGAAGAACTCCGGGTGCGTTTTTATTATCCCTGGGGTACCAAGCGCATCCCCTACAATGCGGTGCGGGCGCTAACCAGGGTAGCCCTCAGCGCATCAAGGGGGAAGCCCCGCATCTGGGGCACGGCCAACCCCCGTTATTGGGCAAGCCTCGACCCGCGGCGGCCGTCGAAACCCGAAGGGCTCATATTGGACCTGGGCCGCTTCGTAAAGCCGTTCATCACGCCCGACGACGCCGAGGCGGTCGAGGCGGTCATCCGCGAAAAGGCCCATCTGGGACCGGCCTCGGCCACCGGGGCCAAAAGCCCCTTCATCTGAGCCCCACACCGGTGAGCCCTACACCGGTCGAGCGTCGTCACCACAGGCGGCGGAGAGCCGCTGGAGCCGGGCGAGGGCGTCCACCAAGCCGTCGTCGGCCACCCGAACAGCCTCCTGGAGCGAGAACCATTTCACTTGTTGGCTCTCCTCGGCCGGTGGAAAAGGCTCGGCGTCCTCGCACACGAGCAGGTAACGCAGGTCGAGGTGGAAGTGGCCATCGGCCGCGGGGTGCACGTCCAAGTGGACCAAGCGGGGCCCGCCTTCGGGGTGGCGCACGGGGAGCCCGGTCTCCTCCGCCGTTTCCCGGAGGGCGGCGTCGGCAGGCATTTCCCCCGGGTCGACGTGCCCTCCTGGTTGCAGCCACGAACCGAGCTTGCGGTGCACGTGCAACACCGTGCCCCTGGGCCCGAGGACAAGGCCCGAACCGGTGACGTGGACCGGGTTGGCGCGTCGGTCGAAAGGGTCTTCCAGCTTGCCCAGCTCGGCCAGGAAGCGCTCCCGGGACCCCACCTCCCGGGGCGTCTCGGGCACGAACCCCTCCACCAAACGGCAGACCGCTGCCCCCGGGCTTGGCGGGCCCTCCTCAGGGGGCGCCATGGCGCTGGCGCTCGCCTGCTTCACCGTTGATGCGGCGCCGGACCATCTCGACGCGCGCCTCGCTCTGGTTGGCGTCGGCGCCCCTGGCGCCCAGGAGGTCCCGCCTGTCCCTTTGCGCCTCCTGGGCGGCGCTCTTGTCGGCGGCGGCCAAGCGAGCCTCGAAGCCCTCTTTGACCAGCTTCTCGGCCTCCTCGACGAGCGCGTCGACCATCTCGTCCTCGGGTACGACGCGCACGATCTCGCCCCGGATGAAAAGGTGGCCCCTGTGCTTGCCGGCCGCGATGCCGAGGTCGGCCGAGCGGGCTTCGCCCGGCCCGTTGACCACGCACCCCATGACCGCCACTTGCAGGGGTATCTCCCTGGCTTCCAACGCTGCTTGCGCCTCTTGAGCAACGCGGTAGACGTCTATCTCCGCCCGCCCGCACGACGGGCAGGCGATGAGGTCCACGTTGCGCCGCTCCCGCAGGCCGAGGGCCTCCAGCAAGGTCCTCCCGGCTTTGGCCTCTTCCACCGGGTCGGTCGTGAGCGAGTAGCGGATGGTGTCGCCGATGCCCTCCATCAAGAGCGTGGCGATGCCGGCGGTGCCCTTCACGACGCCGGCAGGCGGCGGGCCTGCCTCAGTGAGGCCCAGGTGCAACGGGTGGTCGACCCGCTCGGAGAGCTGGCGGTAGGCCTCCACCATGAGCGGCACCCGTGAGGCCTTGACAGAGATCTTGACATTGTCGAAGCCCACTTCTGCGAACAGGCCGAGCTCTGTGAGCGCCGACTCCACAAGCGCCTCGGGCATTACCTCGCCGTACTTCTCGAGCAAGCGCTTGTCGAGCGAACCGGCGTTGACGCCGATGCGGACGGGGACGCCCCGGTCCTTGCACTCGCGGGCGACGAGCTTTATCTCTTCGGGCTTGCGCAGGTTGCCCGGGTTCAGCCGTAGGCAGTCCACCCCCGCCTCCAGGGCAGCCAGCGCCATCTCGACGTGGAAGTGGATGTCGGCCACCACCGGCACGGGGCTGCGGGGGACGATACGGGCCAAGCCTTCGGCTGCCCCTTTTTCGTTGCAGGTGCAACGCACGATGTCGGCGCCCGCTGCCGCCAGGGCGTAGATCTGCGCCAAGGTGCCGTCCACGTCGGCCGTCTTGGTCGTGGTCATCGACTGGACGCTGACCGGTGCCCCCCCACCTACGGGCACCGAACCGACCATAATCTGGCGAGTCTTCTTGCGCGGGTAACGCTCCATGGGCCCTCCACTCGGTCCCCAGACGGGCACCTTGCTCGCTCGGCTGCCAGGCCAGGTTACCGCCGGCCCGCATGGGCTGGGAGAGGGCCGGCTCGATGGCTGGCCGAGGGCCGGCTCGATGGCTGGTGGGGGGCCGGCTCGATGGCTGGTGGGGGGCAGGGCACCAGCCGGCTACCAGCTGGTCAGGAGCCCGTCAGGAGCCGGTAGGGCCGGTCAGGAAACGGCTTGGCGCAGGTCCATGAATACGGCCGTCGCGGCGTAGAAAAGGAGTACCGCCAACACCAGGTACAGCACGGGCGCCATCTTGTTGGCGTCGGCATGGTAAGGGCGCCTGGCCCACAGGCTCCGCACTTTTTCGTACAGGGCGACAACGACGTGGCCCCCGTCCATGGGCAGGAGCGGGACCATGTTGAAGATCCCCACGAAAATGTTGATGAGGATCAGCAGGTAAAGGACTTCGGACCAGCCGATCCGGGTGGCTTCGTGGGCAAGCACCACGACGCCCACAGGGGAGACGAAACGGTTGCCGGTCGCGGCCGCCTTGCGGTTCTGGACCATTTTCAGGTAACCGCCCACGTTGCCCACGACGTGACCAATGCTGGTGACGGAATAGTCAACTGACGAGCCGAAGGCATCGCCGGCGTGCTCGAACGCGCCCACGACGTCATAGTGCACCGTCCCCTCGGTTATGCCGAGGAACCCGCTGGGCTTCGTGGACAGAGGGGTCTTCGTGCCGGCCAGTGCTACCTTTTGCCCGTTGGCGAGGACCGTGGAGGTGGAGAACGTCCGCCCGCCTCTTTTCACCTCCAGGGTGACCCGCTGGTCGGGGCGGGCGGACAGGTACGCCTTTTCCTGGTCCCAGCTCGAAAGGTGGTGGCCGTCGACAGCCACGATCACGTCGCCGGCCCGGAGGCCCGCTCGTTCGGCCGGGCTCTCGCCGGTGGCGAAGCTGGTAACGGCCCCGATGGGCGTGCTGGCAGGCGGGTTGTGGACGAAGTTGCCGATGTCGCCGGGCCCGAGGAACAGCGCCACCAACATGGCGAACGCCAGCAGGAAATGGACGAACGAGCCGGCCGACACGACGACGATGCGCTTCCATGTCGCCTGGTTCCTGTAGGCACGCGGCTCATCGGCCGGATCCACCCCTTCCACGCTGGTCATGCCAACGATCCGGCAGTACCCCCCGAGAGGCAGGGCCTTGATGCCGTAGGTGGTCTCTCCCCTGGTGACCGACCAGAGCCGAGGCCCGAAGCCGACGAAGAACTCGCTCACTTTCATCCCCGACCACTTGGCCGTGGCAAAATGCCCGAGCTCGTGGAGGACGATCATCACTACGAGGGCGAGCACGACGAGCACGGTGGCCAGCGCCCCGAACCAGGCAGCCACCACCAGGCCAGCGATCACCACGACGGCCAGGCGCAAGATGGCACCCCGCTGCTCGCGGACGTCGATGCGAGGCGCAGGCGCCCCCCGGACAGTGCGCTCCCTCCCGGCCGTTCCCACCCTCCCCGGCGCCCCGCCGACCGGGGGCTCCGACGGGCCGGTCGGGGGGGCTGTAGGGCCGGGCGTAGGCCCCGGCGCCGAGGGCCATTGCCATTCCGGCTCAGCCATGCGACCTCTCCGGACGGTTCTCCAGGCGGCCCAGGGCCGGGCCCGCCCCAGCGGGCGCGGCCCCACCCGGCCCGGCTCCACCCGGCCCGGCTCCACCCGGTGCTCTCCGGGGACGGGGCCGTGACGCGACCTCCAACCTGTCGAGCTCCCCCCTAGCCAACGCCCGGCCCTCGGCGTCGGCTGCCAGCACGTCCTCGAGGTCGCGGGGTGGGCCGGCGACGAAGCTCTGCATTACGCGTTCGCTCACCGTTGGTATGTCGACCCAGCGCAAGCGCCCATTTAGGAAGCCCTCCACCGCCACTTCGTTGGCCCCGTTCAGGCAGGCAGGCGCGGTCCCGCCTCGGCGGCCGGCCTCGTAGGCCAACGGCAGGCATCGGAAAGCGCCGAGGTCGGGGACCTCGAAGTCGAGGCGCCCGAGATGGGCCCAGTTGATTGCCCCGAAGCCAACAGCCATGCGTTCAGGGTAGGAGAGGGCGTAGCCAATAGGGAGGCGCATGTCGGGCAGGGAAAGCTGGGCGATGGTCGCACCGTCGGTCATCTCCACCATGGAGTGGATGACGGACTGGGGATGGACGACCACGTCGATCTGGTCGTAGCCAACCCCGAACAGGAGGTGGGCTTCGATCACCTCGAGGCCCTTGTTCATCAACGTGGAGCTGTCGACGGTAATCTTCGGCCCCATCTTCCAGGTCGGATGGGCGAGGGCATCCTCAACCGTCACTTCGGACAGCTCGGCCAGGGGGCGGCCCCGGAAGGGGCCCCCCGACGCGGTGATCACGAGGCGCCGCAGGGCGCGAACCCCGGGATCTTCCCCGGTAGCTCCCCCTCCCAAGGCCCCCACAGCCCGCAAGCACTGGTGGAGGGCACAGTGCTCGGAGTCGACCGGTACCAGCTCGGCCCCCGGGGTGGCGCGCGCCCGTTGGACGATAGGCCCGCCGGCGACAAGCGATTCCTTGTTCGCCAGGGCCAGCCGCCGGCCGGCTTGCAAAGCGGCCAGGGTGACGGGGAGCCCGGCGAAGCCCACCACCCCGTTGAGCACGATGTCGGCGTCCTCGGCCAACGCGGCCAAGGCTCCCTCGCCGGCGAGCACCTCGGTGGCCGCCGGGACCAGCCGAGCCAGCTCTCGAGCCCGTCCCCGGTCGGCGATCGCCACCCGGGCCGGGTGCCACTCCCGGGCTTGGTGAGCGAGTGCCTCGACCGAGGAGCCCGCCCCTAGCGCCACCACCTCGAGCTCGCCCTGGCTGGCCCGGACCACCTCGAGGGCCTGAACCCCGATCGAGCCTGTGCTGCCGGCAATGTAGAGAGCCTTCGCCACCTCGCCCCACCTGTCCTGTCGTCGCCTGCTCGCGGTTACCCGGCCCCCGGTGGTCGCCCGAGGCCTGGTTACTTGACGAGGTGCAGCACGGTCGCCAAGTAGTACGTCGCAGGCAGGGCGAACAGCAGCGAGTCGAAACGGTCCAGCAACCCCCCATGCCCAGGTAGCAGCGCCCCCGAGTCTTTCAGGCGCAGGTCACGTTTGACCATCGACTGCACCAAGTCACCCACGGGGGCCACGATGGCGATGAGCACGCCCAGCTCCAAGCCGTGCCGGATGCCGCCCCAGGGTGCCAACCAGTGACCGATGGCCACGCCGGCCACTATCGCGACCACCCCGCCGGCTATCACACCCTCCCACGTCTTGGCTGGGCTGACCCGGGGCGCCAGGGCATGCGAACCCACCCGGCTGCCCCCGAACCATGCCGCCGCGTCCGCCGCCACCGTAGGGACCACCGCCCCCAGGAACAGGTGCTCGCCACTGTGGGCGGCCAACAGCAAACCGGCGAACGACCCCAGCACGCCGACCCAGGCGAAGCCCATGACGGTGACCGCCACGTTGACTACAGGCCGGGCTTCGACCACCCCGGCAAGGTACCAGGTCAGGCTGGCAGCGACCACGACCACGAAGATGACCGCCAGCGAGCCTTGGCCCCGCCAATAGGCGGCGAGCACAGCGCCGGCCGACCCCAGCGCCGCTACCAAGGTGGCAGGCCGGAACCCAGCCCGCTGCAGCATCGAAAATGCCTCCAGGGCGCAGCCCAGGATGGCCACCGCGGACAGCGCGAGCAAGGCGGTGGTACCGATCACGTAACAGGCCACGAAGAGGACCACGAGGCCGGCGCCGGTCGCCACTGCCGCCCCGACGTCCCGGCCGGACGCGCCCGGCCGGGAGGCGTCGTCTGCTCTCAGGTCGTACGGCCGCCGCGGCCGGTGCCGGGCGCCGTCGGGCGCTGGGGCCCCCCTGCCCGGCGAGCCTGGGGCGACGCTACCCGTCCCCGCCTCGCGTTGTACCTCGCTCGTGGTCGCCGTCCCCCCCGGCCTCCGCCCCGCCGGCCCGGCACCGACGAGGAAGCGGCGCCGGCCCGGTAGGGCCCGCGCCCGCATCCCCGCCTCCTCCGGCTCCCCGCTCACCCTGCCCTCGGCGCCAGTAGCGGCCGGGGCGCCTGGCTCCGGCCCCGTTGGCGCAGTGCTTGGCGGCAGCTCTCCCGAACCGTTGGCGGTCCCGCCCGAAGGGAGGATGCCAGCGGCAGTCGCGCCGGCCAGGGCTTGGCGGAACTCGTCGAACAGCGTCCCTCTCGCCTCCTTGCCTGCGGCCGCGGCCACGCGGCTCGCCTGCGGGCCGGCGGTAGCGGCCCCGGGGACGGTGGCTTCCCCGGGGAC
>JBOGGK010000367.1:0-3767 GCA_050744045.1 Acidimicrobiales bacterium
CCATGTGACTCGCGCCACGTTAGGGCTCGGATCTGAGAATCGTGTAACAACTCAGCTTAGCGGCACGCGGCACGGTTTCTAACGCTACGGCTTGTTGGTAGGGTCCGATCGTAGATGGCCTGCGTTCCGGGGCTGGGCCGAAGCCAACCTGACGAAGGAGACCACGAATGAAAGTTATCGGTGCCGGCCTGCCGCGCACGGCCACTCTCACCCAGAAAGTGGCCCTGGAGGCCTTGGGCTTCGGGCCCTGCTACCACATGGTCAACGTCTTGAGCGACCTCGCTAGCGCATCCCGCTGGCTGGAAGCGCTGGAGGGCAGGAGCGACTGGGACGACATCTTCGGCGGCTTCGAGGCCGGCGTCGACTGGCCGGTGGCGTTTTTCCACCGGGACCTCATGGAAGCCTACCCCGACGCGAAAGTGCTGCTCAGCATGCGCGACGGCGACTCGTGGGAGCGCAGCATGGGCGATACCATCTGGGGCGTGTTCTACGGGGACATGCTGATCCACGACCTGTCCACGGCCTGGGGCCGGGTGGACCCCGGCTGGGCCGGCTACATCGCCCTCATGAAAGAGATGTGGGCCAAGAGCGGCTTGCTCGGGAGCGAGAACGAGGGTCCCGGCACGGGCATGATGGCCCGAGCCATGGATCGTTACAACGACGAGGTCAAGCGCACGGTGCCGCCCGAACGGTTGCTGGTGTGGCGGCCGGCGGACGGCTGGGAGCCCTTGTGCGAGTTCCTCGAAGTCCCGGTCCCGGCCACGCCCTTGCCCCACATCAACGATTCCAAGCAGTTCGGCGAGCGGATCGTGGACGCTTCCCTCGCCGCCATCGAGCGCTGGCGGGAGCAGGAGATCGCGGCCGACGTAGCGAGGTGAGCCTGGCCGGGGCCGGCGCCGGCCAAGAAGTGCTCCGGCCCCCGCGCGCTGTGGAGCCCGACGCGCAGGGCCGCGTCGAAGTTGACGGGGAGGGTACCCCGCCCCCGCCGCGCCTCGGGTGGCTGCTGGCCGTGTGCTGCGTGGCGCAGTTCATGGTCATCCTCGACCTGTCCATAGTCAACGTCGCCCTCCCGTCGATCCAGTCCAGCCTCGACTTCTCCTCCACCCAGCTCCAGTGGGTCATCGACGCCTACGCCATAGTTTTCGCCGGTTTCTTGATGCTCGGGGGCCGGGCGGCGGACCACTTCGGCCAGCGGCGCACCTTCGTAGTGTCGCTGGCGCTGTTCGCCTTCACGTCCTTGGTCGGGGGCATGTCGGTGGACCACGAGATGCTGATCGCGGCCCGGGCCGTCCAGGGCCTGAGCGGGGCCTTGATGGCCGCCACGTCGCTCGCCATCATCACCGCATCGTTCCCCCCGGGGCCCGCTCGGCACCGAGCCATCGGCCTGTGGGGGGCCATGAACGGGGCGGGCGGGGCAGCCGGCACCCTGCTCGGAGGCATCCTCACCCAGGAGCTGAGCTGGCGCTGGGTCCTGCTGATCAACCCGCCCATCGGGATAGTGGCTGCTTTTGTGGCCTACCGGGTGGTGGCGGAGAGGCGCCGGGCGGCGGGCGCCCCCGGCTTCGACCTGGCCGGGGCGCTCACCCTTACGCTCGGCCTGCTGGTGCTCGTCTACGGCGTCGTCGACACCGGCGTCGACGGCTGGTCCTCGCCCAAGGCGTTGGTCCCCATCGGGATCGGGGCCGCCCTGCTCGGGGCCTTCGGGGTGGTGGAGACGCGCTTCGCTGAAGCGCCCCTGGTCCCGTTCCCCCAGCTGACCTGGCCCATAAAGCTGGCGAACATAATCGTACTGCTGTTCAGCATGTCCCTGTTCCCGATGTGGTACGTGGGTTCGCTCTACCTCCAGCAGGTGCTCGGCCTGTCCCCGCTTGACACCGGCTTGGCCTTCTTACCCATGGCGCTCGTCATCATGGTGGCCGCCTCGCGCGCCGGCAAACTGGTGGGCCGCTTCGGCGTCCGGGCGGTGATGGGCAGCGGCCTGCTGATGATGGCGGCGGGCATGGCGTTGTTCGCCCGGATCGGCCCGAGCGGTAGCGCCCTTGGTTACATCGTCCTGCCCGGCCTGCTGACGGCGGCGGGCATCGGTTTGTCGATCGTCCCCTCGACGATCTTCGCCACCCAGGGGGCGGGGCCGGCCCAGGCGGGGCTGGCCTCGGGGCTGGTCAACACGTCCCGCCAGGCCGGGGGCGGGCTCGGCCTGGCGCTGCTCATCACGCTGGCCACCCAGCACACCAGCGGGGCGGTGGGCCGCAACGTCACGGTGCCCGTCGCCCTCACAGACGGCTTCCGCTTCGCCTACCTGTTGGGCGCGGCCCTGGTCCTCGCCGCCGCCGCCATGACTTTCGCTTTCGTCCGCCCCTCGATGTCCCGTGCCGGCCCGGCGGGCAGGCCCGCCGGGCGGCTGCAGCCCGGCTCGCCGTGGCGCTTGGCCGCCGCCGTGGCCGCCGTGGTCGCCTGTTTCGGGGCGGTCGACTTCGGGGTGGCCGGCGGCCCGGGGGCCCCGATCGGCGCCTACACGACCAAGGGCTCCTACGACTTCGTGTCCGCCCCTGGCCTGCACCCGCCGAAGGTGCGCGCCGACGTGCCTACGAGCACGAGCCAGCTGGCACCTGGCTACATCATGGTGGCCAACTTCTACGACCTCACCACCCGGCCCATGATGGGCCAGAGCGGGCCGCTCATCCTCGACGACAAGCTGGCGCCGGTCTGGTTCAAGCCGGTGCCCGAAGACGTGGTGGCTTCGAACCTGACCGCCCAGAGCTACGAGGGCAAGCCGGTGCTCACCTGGTGGCAGGGCGTCGTGTCGAGCACCGGCGCCACCGAGAGCGGCGAGGACGTGGTCGTCAACCAGCACTACCAGCGCATCGCGACCCTGAAAGGCCAGGACGGCTGGGTCCCCACCATGCACGAACTGGTCATCAAGGGCGCCGACGCATGGGTGACGGCCAACAAGAACATCCCCATGAACCTGTCGAGGTACGGGGGCACCTCCGACGGCGTGCTGGAGGACTCGGCGGTCCAGGAGTACGACATCGCCACCGGTAAGTTGCTCTACAGCTGGGACGCCCTCGACCACCTCCCCCTCACGAGCTCGCACGCCCAACCGCCGGGCAACGGGTTCCCGTGGGACGCGTACCACGTCAACTCGATCGACCTGGAGCACGGCGGCACCTTCCTCGTCTCCATGCGCAACACCTGGGCGGCGTACCTGGTGGATATCAAAAGCGGCCGGGTCGAATGGCAACTGGGAGGCAAGCACTCCAGCTTCGCGGTGCCGCCTGGGGCCTCGTTCCAGTGGCAGCACGACGTGAGGCTCCGGCCGGGCGGGGTGGTGACCATGTTCGACGACGACTGCTGCCAGATCACCGGCGGGGGCACTTACCTGGCGCCGGCGGGGCCGTCCCAGGGCTTGGAGCTCCAGCTGGACAGGAAGAGCCACACCGTGAAGGTCCTGAAGCGCTACGTCCACGCCAACCGCTTCTCGGCTGCCTACATGGGGGACCTGCAGCCGCTGCCCGACGGCAACGTCTTCGTCGGCTGGGGCCAGCAACCCAACTTCTCCGAGTACACCAAGTCGGGCAAGGTACTGTTGGACGCCTCTTTCCCGGGCCCGGACCTGAGCTACCGGGCCACCGTGGAGCCCTGGGTGGGGTTGCCCGAGTACCCGCCGAGCGCAGCGGCGCGCCGACGCGCCGGGGGCTCCACCGTATACGCCAGTTGGAACGGCGCCACCCGGGTGGCGTCCTGGCGGGTCCTCGGGGCCAAGG
>JBOGGK010000368.1:0-5752 GCA_050744045.1 Acidimicrobiales bacterium
CGTCGACGGCGGCCAGTCCGCATAGGTTCCAACCAGGTCCCGGTACCGGGCCGGCCTGGGGTCGGGTGGGTGGCATTCCACCAGGTGGGTGGCGTTCAGGGGGCCTTCAAGCTGCCTTCGGGCTCGTGGCCGCGCCCGCTCCGGCCCGGAGAACACGGGCAGGGCCGGTGGCGTACAGTCGTGACGTGCAGCTTCGTGGCACGCTGAGATGACATTGGTCGGGCCCGGTCCCGGCGGTACTGTGGCGAGCGCCGGGGCGGGCGCCAAGAAGCGCCTTGCCGTCGACGAGCTCACCGTCGAGTTCGGCGGCCTCTTGGCGCTGGACCGGGTGTCGATGCACGCTGACCAGCACGAGACTCTCGGGGTCATCGGGCCCAACGGGGCGGGGAAGACGACCCTGTTCAACGTCATCTGCGGCCTTACCCGTGCCCGCTCGGGGACCATCACCTACGGCGGCGTTGCCCTCTCCGGCGCCCGGCCCCACCAGTTGAACCACCTCGGCATCGCCCGTACCCTGCAAGGCGTCGGGCTCTGCAAGGGCATGACGGTCCTGGAGAACGTCATGATGGGGGCAAATGCCCGGCTTCGCTGCGACATCGGCTCGGCCTTGCTCGGGCTCTGGCGCTCGAACCGGGAAGAGCGGCGCGCCGCGGCCGCGGCCAAGGAGTTGCTGGAGCAGCTCGGCATTGCCTCTTACGCCTCCGGGATGCCGGCGGCGCTGCCCTACGCCGTCCAAAAGCGCGCCGCCCTCGCCCGAGCCCTCCTCGCTGAGCCCAGCTTGCTGTTGCTCGACGAACCGGCCAGCGGGCTCTCCGACCAGGAGATAGCCGAGCTGGCCGCTCTGATCAGGAGCCTCAGCACGGCCATGGGCATCGTCCTGGTCGAGCACCGCATGGATCTCGTCGCGTCGGTCTGCGACCGCATCGTGGTGCTCAATTTCGGCCGGGTGATCGCAGACGGGACACCTTCAGAGATCCGCTCGAACGACGAGGTGGCGACCGCCTACCTCGGGCGCGACGTCGGGGGGGCTGTCCAGGGGCCGGCCGAGGGGCCGGCTTCGCTGGAGCCCGGGAATGCTCGAGGTTAGGGACCTCAGCGTCAGCTACGGCGCCGTGAACGCCTTGCGCTCGGTGTCGTTCAAGGCCGAGCGCGGGGCCATCACCGCGGTCCTCGGTGCCAACGGGGCCGGCAAGACTACGTTGCTGCGGGCGATCAGCGGCCTGGTCAAGGCCAGGCGCGGGTCGGTGCGCCTTGGTGGCACCGAGCTGCTGGGGAGCTCGGTGGAGGCTGTCGCCAGGAGCGGGGTCGCCCACGTCCCCGAGGGCCGGGGCGTGATCGAGGAGCTCACGGTCGAGGACAACCTGCGGGTAGCGACCCTGTGGTGCTTGCAACGCAGGGAACGCCGGCGGGCGATCGAGGCCACGTTCGCGCTGTTCCCCCGCCTCGGCGAGCTCCGGCACCGCCATGCCTCCTCCCTCTCGGGTGGCGAGCGCCAGATGCTGGTGCTCGGGCGAGCCTTGATCACCCGCCCGAGGCTGCTCCTGCTCGACGAGCCGTCCCTCGGCCTCGCCCCGCTCGTCACCGCCCAGTTGATGGCCCTGTTGCGGGCCGAGACGGCCGGGTCCGCCATGGCCGTCGTGCTGGTCGAGCAGAACGCCCGTAGTGCGCTCTCGGTCGCCCGCAGGGCCGTCGTGCTCGACCTCGGAGAAGTGGTCGCCGACGACGATGCCGCCGACGTCTCCCGAGACCGCGACCTGCGCCGGCATTACCTGGGTTTTGAGGCGGCGCCGTGAGCCTTTTTGTCAACGTCACCCTCGACGGGGTCACCCAGGGCATGGTCTTTGCCTCGCTCGCGTTGGCGATGGTGCTCATCTTCCGGGCGACGAAGATAATCAACTTCGCCCAAGGCTCCATGGGCATGATGACGACCTTCATCGCCTCCAGCCTGCTCGATCGAGGTTTGGGTTACTGGTGGGCTTTCGTGGCCACTTTGGCTATCGGCTTCGCGCTCGGGGCCGTCGTCGAGCGCCTCTTGATAAGACCGCTGGAGGGCAAGCCCGAGCTGAACCCCGTCATCGTGACGATCGGCCTGCTCGTCGTGCTGGAGGGGATCGCAGGCGCCGTGTACGGCAACTCGACCCGGGGCTTCCCCGCCGCCTTTTCCCAGAGCGGCCTCGTGGTCGGCCGCACGAGGGTCGCTTTCTCGCACTTCGACGTGTTCATCGTGATCGCCGTGCTGTTGCTCATGGGGGCCAACCTCTTGCTGTTCCGAGCCACCACGCTGGGCTTGCGCATGCGCGCCTCCGCGTTCGCACGAGAGGTCTCACGGCTGCTCGGGGTGCGCGTGGGCAGGCTGCTCACCCTAGGTTGGGCGCTGGCAGGGGTGGCGGGAGCGCTGGCCGGCCTGCTGACGGCCCCGACCAGCTCCTTCGGGCCGTATTACATGGACCTCGACCTCGTCTACGCCTTCACCGCCGCCGTCATCGGTGGCCTCGATAGCCCGGTCGGCGCCCTCGTCGGTGGGTTGATCGCCGGGCTTTGTACCTCCTATGTCGGGGGTTACCTGGGGTCGGGGCTGGAACCCCTCGGCGCGCTCGTGCTGTTGATGGTCGCCTTGATGCTCCGGCCCCGGGGCATCTTCAGCCGCCCATCGGCGCGGGTCGTCTGAGATGGCCGAGATCGCCCCCGCCGACCTTTCGAGGGGGGAGCCTCACCTGCCCGGGCACCGGCGCCTTTCGGGCACCGCCGAGCTGCCGCGGCCGCACCCCCGCTGGGCCCGGTTGGGAGGCCAACCGATGGCCCGCCACCTCGCCGCCGCCGTCGCTTGTGCTGTCGCCCTGGTCCTGGTCACCTCGGTGTTGAGCCCGTACGACAACGTCCTGGTGGGCGAGATGGCGCTTTACCTGGTGGCCTTGGCGGGGCTCAGCCTGCTCACGGGGGCGAGCGGGCAAATTTCGCTCGGGCATGGCGCTTTTATGGCCGTCGGGGCGTACACGCTGGCTCTGTTGATGGCCCATACCGGGGTCAACTTCGTCGTCGAGCTGCTGGTCGCGGTCGGCGCCTCCGCCGCGGTCGGGCTCCTGATAGGGATCTCCGCCACCCGCCTGCGGGGCCCTTACCTGGCCGGCCTCACCTTGCTGCTCGCCCTTGCCCTCCCCCCGGTGGGGGACAAGTGGAGCACCACTTTCGGCGGCGACCAGGGGCTCATCACGACGGTGCCGCCGGGGCCGGGCGGCGTCAACCCCGAGGTCTGGCTCACCTGGATCGAACTGGCCGGCGCGCTGGTGACCCTCGTGCTCCTGGCCAACCTGTCGACGAGCCGCTTCGGGCGGTCGTTCCGGGCGGTGCGCGACGACGAGGTGGCGGCTTCGCTGTCGGGCGTGCACGTGGCCGGCGCCAAGGTGATGGCGTTCGTGGTGAGCGCGGGCTGCGCCGGGCTGGCCGGGGCGTTCCTCGGCCTGTCGACCGGGGTGGTGAGCACCGGCGAGTTCCCGCTCACCTTGTCGATCCAGCTACTGGCGGCGATGGTGCTCTCCGGGGCGGGGAGCCTGGCCGGCATGTGCTGGGGCGCCGTCTTGCTCGTGTACGTCCCCCAGTGGTCGACGTCGTTGTCGGGCGACTTCGGCCTGGGGGCGGGCACGAGCGCCTATCTCGCCACCATCATCTTCGGGGCGGTCATGATCGTGGTGATGATCGCCGCCCCAACGGGGGCCCAAGGAGGTCTGCGCCGGGCCTGGGCATGGTCGCGCAACGCCCGCCCAGGCCATCGTGCGGGCCCGCCTCCCGTCCCGGGCTCCGGCAGGGGCCTTTCCTCCAGCACCGTCGGCGACCAGTCGTCGCCGGTGCCCGACCCGCTCAACCAATGAAGGGAGAAATGATGAAACGAATACACCAGGCAGCGGCCCGCCGCTGGGTCGCGGTGCTCGCCGCCGGTTCTATGGTCGCCGTGCCTGCGACCGTTCTGGCGTCCCCGGCTTCGGCCGCGGCCGCCCCCGGGGTGACTTCGAAGACCATCACCATCGGGGCGACGGTCCCGCTCACCGGCCCGGCTGCGCCCGGCTACGACGAGATCGCCCCCGCCATGGACGCCGTGTTCGCCTGGGTGAACGCCCATGGCGGCGTCTACGGCAGGAAGATCCATTACATCTACCTCGACGACAAGTACAACCCCGCCGACACCGCCACGCTCACCCGCAAATTGGTACTGCAAGACAATATCTTCGCCGACGTCGGGGCGCTCGGGACGCCGACGCAAACTGCGGTGCAGGGGTTCCTCAATTCGCAGAAGGTCCCGCAACTTTTCATCGAGTCGGGCTGCAACTGCTGGAGCAGCTCCAAGTACCCCGAAAGCTTCGGATGGGAGCCCCCCTACACGGTCGAGGGCAAGATCCTCGGGTCCTACATAAAGGAGCACTTCGCCGGCAAGAAAGTTGGCTACCTGAGCCAGGACGACGAGTTCGGCCAGGACTTCGTGAAGGGCTTTGACATGGAGATCCCCTCCTCGTCGGTGGTGTCCCGCCAGACCTACGACCCGGCCACCCTCACGGGCCTGCTCTCCAACCAGGTGGCGGCGCTGAAAGCGGCCGGCGCCCAGGTCGTCGCCCTGGCCACCATCCCCGCGGCCACCGCGCTGACCATGCTGCCGGCGGCGTCGATCGGCTATTTCCCCCAGTATGTCATCGACAGCGTGGGCGCGGACCCGCCCACGGTCGGGCCGCTCCTGGCTGCTTTCGTGAAGTCCGGCGGCGGTTCGGCGGCGGAGGCCAAGGCGGCGGCCGGGCTCTTGAAGGGCGCCATCAGCGACTCGTACTTCGCCCCCGAGTCCCGCCCGGCGAGCCCGTGGGTCAAGGTCGAGAGGAAACTGCTGAAAGATTACGCGCCTGCCCTGTATGCGAAGTCAGGGCTCGACGGTAATACGCAATATGGCGTGGCGCTCGCCCTCACCTTCGTCGAAGCCCTCCATGCCGCCGGTAAGGACCTCACCCGAGCGGGGCTCGTCTCTGCCATCGAACGCTCCGGGAAGCGCTTCGTCACCCCCGGTTTCGTCCCGCTTTCGTACTCTAAGTCGGTGCACTACGGCTTCGAGGGAGCAGAGGTCACCGAGCTCAGCCCGAGCGCCCCCCCGTCGGTCACCCCGACCGGGAGCTGGATAGGGGTGAAGGCGATCACGCCGGTAGAAGTGACCAACCCCGGCTCGGGGCCGGTGAAGACCTACACGGGGAGAACGAGCCGCCCGCCGAAGAGCCTGCGCCGCACCGCATAATCTAACGGGCATGGCCCGCCTCGACCTGGGCCACCTGGGGCAGGTCCCGGCCGAGCACAGGTGCGCGCTCGACCCGAGGGAGCTCTCGGTCGGCGTCGTCCACCTCGGCCTGGGAGCGTTCCACCGCGCCCACCAGCTCTACTGCTTGGAGCGCGCCGCCGAGCTGAGCGAGGAGACCAGGTGGGCGGTGTCGGGCTTCAGCCAGCGCCGCGCCGGCGCGGCCGAGGTCCTCACCGCCCAGGACGGGCTCTTCTCGCTCCGCTTGGCCGCGCCCGGCACCTCCTCGCTCAGGGTGCTGGCGTCGCTCCGGGAAGCGCGGTTCGCCCAGGAGGCGCACGCCGCCCTGGCTGCCCGGTTGGCCGACCCGAGGGTCGCCCTGGTCACCTTGACCGTCACCGAGAAGGGGTACCGCTACGACCCTGCCTCCGGCCGGCTGGCGCGCCAGGACCCCGCCCTGTTGGCCGACGCCGCCGGCGGGGCCCCGACGAC
>JBOGGK010000369.1:0-3532 GCA_050744045.1 Acidimicrobiales bacterium
GGCCCGGCCGCCGCCGGCCAATGGGAACTATTTGTCGATCACGCATAGTTGCGCAGCACGCAACTATGCGCTAGGCTGCCCGCCACGATGGCGACAACCGCCCCGGTTGCAGGAGCGCGAGCCACCCGGGCAGGGTTGCGCGAGCGGAAAAAGCAGGCCACCCGGGAGGCCCTCGGGGTGGCGGCGCTCGAGTTGGCGCTCGAACGCGGCCTCGGGAGCGTCCGCGTGAGCGACATCGCCGAGCGCGCCGGCGTGTCGCCTCGGACGTACAACAACTACTTTTCGAGCCGGGAGGAGGCGGTGTGCGCTCTCGGCGCTGACCGGGCGCGCCGCACCGTCAACGCCCTGCGGGCGCGCCCGCCTGGCGAGGCCCTGGCGCAGGCGCTCACCAGCGCGATCTCCGCTGGCTACGGCCCGAACGAGCCCGACAAGGCCATGCTCCGCCTTTTGGTGTGCGACCCGGCGGTGCGAGGCGAGTACCTGAAGGCGACCTCGGGCGTCCACCACCAGTTGGCCGAAGCCATTGCCGAGCGGACCGGCATCGGCACGGGCATAGACCTGCTACCGAGCGTCCTCGCCGGCGCCTACCAAGGGGCGGCCAGGGCGGCGATCTTGTACTGGCTGCGCGACGAATGCCCCCGGCCCTTGGCGGCCGTACTACGAGAGGCGTTGACCGCCCTGGCCCCCGTCGCCTCGGCTCTCCAACCGCCCGGCCCTACGTCGGCCCGGCGCCGGACGGGGCCGGTCCGGAAATACCGGAAATAGGCGCTCCATGCTGTTCCGCCTCCTCCGGGCCTACCTCCGGCCGTACCGCCGCTGGGTCGTCGCCGTCGTGGCGCTCCAGTTGCTGCAATCACTGGCGACGCTCTACCTCCCCACCCTCAACGCCGATATCATCGACAACGGCGTCGTCAAGGGGGACACCGGGTACATCGTAGAAAATGGCGGCCTGATGCTGGCGATCGCGCTGCTGCAGGTGGGGTGCGCGATCGTTGCGGTCTACTTCGGCGCCCGGGCGGCCATGGCCCTCGGCCGGGACCTGCGCGCGGCCATATTCCACCACGTGCAAGACTTCTCCGCCCGCGAGGTGGCCCATTTCGGGACGCCGTCGCTCATCACCCGCACGACCAACGACGTCCAGCAGGTCCAGATGCTGGCCCTGCTCAGCTTCACGCTCATGGTCTCCGCGCCGATCATGGGGGTCGGCAGCGTCCTCATGGCCCTCAACCAGGACGTGGAGCTTTCCTCGCTTTTGTTGGTAATTGTGCCCGTGCTCGGCGCGGTGGTGGCGCTCCTCGTGTCGAGGATGCGGCCTCTGTTCCGGCTCGTGCAAAGCCGGATCGACCGGGTGAACCAGGTCTTGCGCGAGCAGATCACCGGGGTACGCGTGATCCGGGCGTTCGTTCGCGACGGTTGGGAACGGGAGCGCTTCGCCACCAGCAACACCGGGCTGTACGAGGTGACGCTCGGCACCGGGCGCCTGATGGCGTTCATGTTCCCATCGGTGATGCTCGTGGTCAACCTGGCCAGCATCGCGACGCTGTGGTTCGGCGGCCGCCTCGTCGGCGACGGGAGCATGCAGGTGGGAGCGCTGACCGCGTTCCTTTCTTACCTGGTGCAGGTACTGATGGCCGTGATGATGGCGACGTTCATGTTCGTCATGGTCCCCAGGGCGGAAGCCTGCGCAGAGCGCATCTCCGAGGTGCTCGGGACCGAGACCACGGTCCGGCCGCCCGAAAGGCCCGAAGCGCTGACCGGGGACAGGCCGGCCGGGGGCGGCAGGCCGGCCGGGGTGGAGGGGCGCCTCGAGCTGCGCGAGGTGGGGTTCCGCTACCCCGGTGCGGGCGAACCGGTGCTGCACGGGGTCAGCCTGCTGGCAGCCCCGGGAGAGGTCACTGCCGTGATAGGCAGCACCGGCGCCGGGAAAACCACGTTGTTGAACCTAGTCCCCCGCCTCTTCGATGTCACCTCGGGGGCGGTGCTGGTCGACGGCGTGGACGTCCGTAACCTTTCCACCGAGACGCTTTCGGGCCTCGTAGGCTTCGTCCCTCAACTGCCTTATTTGTTCTCGGGCACGGTTGCCTCCAACCTGCGCTACGGTCGCGTCGACGCCAGCGAGGAAGAGCTTTGGGCCGCCCTGGACACGGCTCAAGCTCGCGCCTTCGTGGAAAAGATGGCCGGTCAACTGGAGGCGGAAATAGCACAGGGAGGGACTAATGTCTCGGGCGGCCAGCGCCAGCGGCTGGCCATCGCTCGCGCCCTCGTGCACCGCCCCGCCATTTACCTTTTCGACGACTCCTTCTCGGCCCTCGACTACAGCACCGACGCCGCTCTTCGCGCCGCGTTGGGCCGCGACACCGCCGGCGCTACCGTCGTCATCGTCGCCCAGCGGGTGAGCACGATCCGCCACGCCGACCGGATCGTCGTGCTCGACCAGGGCGAAGTCGCCGGCGCCGGCACCCATGGCGAGCTCATGGCGGCCAATGAGACCTACCGCGAGATCGTCCTCTCCCAACTGACCGAGGAGGAGGCGGCGTGAGCGAGGTCACCCACGGCAACCTCCACGAACGGCGCCCGCCGGCTCGGCCCGCCCCCTCCCGCCCGGGAGGCTTCGCCCAGCGGGCGATGATGGGCGGCGCGCCGGCCGAAAAGTCGCTCGACTTTCGCGGGTCGGGCCGGCGCCTGCTTCGCGAGCTTGCTGTTGAACGCCTCCGCCTCGGGCTCATCTTGGCGCTCGGGGCCGCCGGCGTCGGCCTCTCCGTGCTCGGGCCGAGGATTCTCGGGCATGCCACCGACCTGATCTTCTCCGGCGTGGTGGGTCGCCAGTTGCCGGCTGGGACGACCCAGGCCGAGGCGGTCGCCACGCTGCGCCAGCACGGGCAGAGCAAGGTCGCCGACATGGTCCAGGCGATGAGCAACCTGGTGCCCGGCCGCGGCATCGATTTCGACAAGGTCGGCATGGTGCTGCTCGGCGTCATTCTGATCTACATCGGGGCGTCGATCTTCAACCTGTTCCAGGGGCGCCTCACCACCAATCTCGTGCAGCGTGCGGTGTTCCGGATGCGCGCGCAGGTGCAGGACAAGCTCGCCCGGCTGCCGCTGAGCTATTTCGACCGGCAGCCTCGCGGTGAGATCCTCAGCCGCGTCACCAACGACATCGACAACCTCCAGCAGTCCATCCAGCAGACGCTGAGTCAGCTGGTGACCTCGCTGCTGACGATCGTCGGCGTGCTGGTGCTGATGTTCGTCGTGTCCTGGCAGCTCGCCCTGATCGCCCTGGTCACCGTGCCCGCCTCCGTCGTCGCGACGCGCAAGCTCGCCCAGCGGGCCCAGCCCCAGTTCATCAACCAGTGGAAGTTCACCGGCCAGCTGAACAGCCACATTGAGGAGATGTACAGCGGGCACGCGCTGGTGACCGCGTTCGGCCAGCGGGAGGAGGCCATGGCGACTTTCAACGAGCAGAACGAGGCGCTGTATGCGGCCAGCTCCCGGGCGCAGTTCATCTCCGGCACGATCCAGCCGCTGATGATGT
>JBOGGK010000370.1:0-14934 GCA_050744045.1 Acidimicrobiales bacterium
CCGGTACAAGGCCGCTCGCTCAGCTTGGTCGATGTCGTCGAGTAACTCCGGCAACAGGCTGAGCGTTCCGAGCGCGTCGACAACCTCCTCAAAGGTGAGCGGTTGCGGTGGTGGAGGTGCGGACGCCAACACTTTCTCGGCGGCTGCCTTCTCTCGCTGAGCAGCGGCGATCCTGGACGCGATCACGTCCGCCGGGATGCCCGCTTCCAGGCCGTCGAGGTACCGGGAAATCCTCCGGTCGCAATCGCGCACCGTCGCGCGCGCTCGCGCGACGGCCGGGTCCTCGCGGGTTGCTTCGGCGTCCGCGTCCACAACCCGTTTGGCAGTGACCCCGATCTGGGCCGGCGCGAAGACCCGGGACAGCCAGGCGTCGACGTGGGGCAGCAAGCGGTCCTCTCGTACCGACAGGCTCGGCGGGTGGTCCTGGACCGGCACGGCATAGTCGTTGGTCCTGTAGCAGCGGTAGAGGGCGTGGCCCCGGACCGTGCCGCCCTGGAGCTTCTTGCCGCAGCTGTCGCACACGACAAGGCCCGCCAGTGGGTAGCGGGACGGCGCGGCGTGGCGGACCCCGACATGGGTCTTGCGGCGGGCAGGCGTGCTGGCGTTGGTCCGGGTGTTCGTGGCCAAGATGGCCTGGGCGCGGTGCCAGGTCACCTCGTCGACGAGGGCCTCGTAGCTCGGTACCGACGCCGTGACCCAGTCCGACGGCTCCTGCCAGTGCTGACGGGTCACGTGGCCGAGCGTAGGGAAGTCCGGGTCCACCAGGACATCGACCTTCCTGGTCCGCCCCGATACGTGGTAGCCGCGGTAACGCGGGTTGGTGAGGATGGCACGGACCGCGGACATGGCCCAGGCATGACCTGGCCGGTGGGGGTTCCTTGCCGGGTCGTGTGCCGAAGGGGAGGGGACCCGGTCACTCGTCAACGTCGTTGCTATTTGCTTGTAGCCGGCGCCTGCGATGTACATGTCAAAGATGCGCCGCACCACCGGGGCGGTTTCAGGGCCCACCTCGAGCTGGTGCAGCCGGGCACCGGACGCCGCCTTCGAAGGGTTCGGGTGCGGGCCGGCGTCAGCGATCCGGTAGCCGTAGGGCGGCCGGCCTCCCAGCCACCGGCCGGCTTTGGCGTGCGCCCGGACGGCATTGGCGACGCGGAGGCGGGTGCGGTTGCGCTCAGCGCGGCCCCGTAGTTGGACAAGCACATGTAATGGCCGTCGTTGTCGATGTCGACCGGGCCGCCTAGCTCGGGCACCCAGAGGGGGACACCCCAGTGGGCGAACTGCAAGAGGATGCCCTCGAACTGCGTGCCCGAGAACGCTCGCTGGGGCTCGGCGACGACGAGCGCGTCCCAACCACGGGCGGTGTCTTTCAGTTGGCGCAGGATGCGCGAGGCTTCTGCCCGGCGCTCCCAAGGGAGGCTCCGGCTCTTGTCTATGTCGTGGTAGACCGCGACGATCTCGCCCTGGGCGGCGACGAGCCGCTGTGCCGTCTCGGCCTGCCAGCGGAGGCTGTCGGCCGGGTCCTGCAGGTCGTCGGTGGAAGTCCGGGCGTAGAGCGCGAAGCGGGTCATGCCGGCGTGCCTCCTTTCATGGCCCGGACGGCCCTCACGATGCGGGCCAGCACGGCGGCCACCTCTTCTGTGACAACGGGGTCGCCCTCGGCGACGAAGTGAAGCTGCGGCGTTCGGCCTCGGCGCCGTGGGCCACGGCCCTGAAGGCTAACGCGAGGCACCGACCGGTTTGCTTTACCGGCCGGCGCTGGTCGAGGCAGTGCTGCCTTGGCCATCGCTTGTCCACCTCGCTGGTAGCGGCCCCGCCGTTCGGGGCCTCTACTTGTAGGGGCGGGGGTGGCGAAGTCGCCGCGCTCATCACCTGAGCTGCGAGGACGGGTCGGTCGCCACCCGGCTTCAGGTCCGCACGTGCCCCGGGTTCGTCCTGGCGATGCCCGGCTGCCGCCCCCGGTTCCGCCTGACGTGGGCTCCACTCCCGTTGGCGTCACGCGCGACGAGCAGTCCAGCTGGCTCACCACCGGGCACCACGCGGGCTACGGCGACGGGGGAGCATCTCGTTCCCCGGCACCGACCAAGCGGGGACCGAGCCCACCACCTGGTCGATCGCGACTTCGCCACCTCGGCCCCAATAGGTGTGAGGACAAAACCCACCACATCTCATCCCGGGCCACCCGCTCCGTAGCGCGTCCGGGTCGCTCTCGCTCACAACACGAGTGCCTCTCCCGCTCGAGGCAGCTCTGTCGCTACCCGAGCCGGGTCCCCCTGCGTGGCAGCCCACCACGGCTCACCACGGCGGCCCTTCCACACGCCCTGCCGCTCTTGCTGAGGCCTTCGCCACCACACGAGCTACCCGCTCCGGCTGGCCTCCTGCGTTCCCTCACCACAGCGGCCCCGTTCGGCTTCCCAACACTCTTCTCGGTTGTTGGCATCTGCCAACGGTTCGGCACGACCGCGCGGCCAGAACGAATCAACCAACTTTCCCGAGAGCCACCAGAGCCCTCCCGCCGGCCCACCCCAACCGCCACCGCAACTCGATCACCAACAGCGTTTCCACCACCACAGTTCTAGGAGACACCTCTGCACCACGAGGGTGCGGCAGGGCGGAGCCGGCGGGGGTGAGCGCCCAATGATGGGCCTCGCCAAGATGGCCCCCGACGGTTGGCTCTACTACGCCGAGGAAGTCGGGCTCGGCCGGAAGGACTATTTCTCCGGCTACGACGAGGAGCCGGGACGGTGGACAGGCCGCGGCGCCGAGGCCCTGGGGCTGTCCGGAGTGGTGGGCCCAGAGCCGTTGTCGAAGCTTTTTGGCGAGGGTCGCAACCCCGTGACGGACATAGCTTTGGGCCGTCCCTTCGCCGGCGAGCACGGCGGCAAGACCGGCCGCGCGGGCAAAGGGAGGCATGGCGGGGCCGAGCAGGTGGCCGGTTACGCGCTCAGCTTCTCGCCCCCGAAGAGCGTGTCGCTGCTCTGGGCGCTGGCCGGCGAAGCCGTCTCGGCGGAAGTACGAGCGGCCCACGACGCCGCCGTCGAAGCTGCCTGGGCTTCCTCCAAGACCACGCCGCCTTCACCCGTCGGGGCCACGCAGGCGTGCTCCAGGCCGACACCGACGGCTATGTCGCGGCCGCCTTCACCCACCGGACCTCGCGCGCCCGTGACCCGCAGTTGCACACCCACGTCATCGTTTCTGCGAAGGTGAGGGCCAGTACCGACGGGGCCTGGTTGGCCCTCGACGGGAGGGAACTGTTCGAGGTGCAAAAGGCCGCCGGTCTTATCTACAAGGCTGGTCTGCGGGCCGAGCTGGGCACCCGGTTGGGCGTCGGCTGGAGCGCGGTCGATGCCAAGGGAGGGGCCGAGGTCGAGGGCGTCCCGGCCGCGTTGGTCGAGCATTTCTCCACGCGCCGGGCCCAGGTCGAGGCCTGCGCCGCCGAGCTCATCGAGGCGAAGGAGGCCGCCTTGGGGCGTTCGCTCGGCACCGGCGAACAGGCGGCGGCGTACTAGCTGGCCGCCTACCAGTCGCGTGCCGGGAAGGCCAAAGGAGCCGAGACGACCGCCGGGCTGAGAGCACGCTGGCGAGCTGAAGCCGTGGGTGCCGGGCACGGACCGGACGACTGGTTGGGCGCCGTCCTCCCCGGCGAAGAGGTGACAGGCCGGTCACGAGGTCGCGCCCCGTACCGTCCCGCCAAGTCGACCGACGCGTTCGTCGCCGAGGCCATCGAGGCCATCGAGCGGGCGCGCTCGACTTGGGGCCGGGCCGACGTCGTGGAGGCACTGGCCGTACGCATCGCGCCCCACGTCGTCCCCACGCCGAGCGCGTGCGGGACCTGGTCGACCGGGCAGCCGACGAGCTGCTCGCCGAAAGCGACATCGTCCCGCTTTGCCCTCAGCCCCTCACCGCCGTGCCGGTCCCAGAGGAGCTCCGGCGCCGCGACGGGTTCGAGCCAGCGGTCCGTCACGGGGCGGCCAGGTACACGACCCGGCGCTCCTGGCGAGCCGAGCAAGCCGTGCTGGAGGCGGTCGAGGCAGGGCGGGGCGCAGGGGTGGCCGTCGCACCCGAGGCTGCCGTGGAGGTTGCGACCGAAGAGGCCGGGCTCGGGGACGACCAGGCCGAGGCGGTCCGCCGGCTCTGCTCGGGCGGCGAACGGGTTTCGGTCTTGGTGGGCCCCGCGGGCTCCGGCAAGTCGAGGGGCCTCGGTGCTGCCTGGGCGGCGTGGCAATCAGCAGGGTTCGCGGTCCGGGGCGTCGCGCCTTCGGCGGTAGCGGCTGGGGTCGTCGCCGAGCAGGTGGGCATACCCGCCGAGACCCTGGCCAAGTTCCTCCTCGACGCCGAAAAGGGCCGGGTCGCCCTCGGCCGAGACGAAGTAGTCGTGTGTGACGAGGCGTCCATGGTGGCGACGAGGGACCTGGCCGCCCTGGTGGGCCTGGTCGAAAGAGCCGGGGCGAAACTGGTCCTGGCCGGGGACCACCGCCAACTGGGCGCGGTGGGAGCCGGTGGGCTCTTCCGCCTCCTCGTCGCCGACGCGAGGACGGCCGAGCTGAGCACGCTCCGGCGCTTTACCGACCCCTGGGAAGCGGAGGCGACGGCGAGGCTGCGGGGCCAGGACGCCTCGGTGGTCGCCGAGTACGAGGCCCACGGCCGCGTGCTCGCCGGTAGCCGTGAAGAAGCTCTCGACGCTGCCCACGAGGCATGGCTGAAGGCCCGTGCCGACGACCGCTCGGTCGTGGTGATGGCCGCCGACCACGCCACCGTGGACCAGTTGGCCATGCGTGCCCGAGCCGCTCGCGTCGCCGCCTGCGAGGTGGAGGAAGCCGGCAGTCCCATCGGCAACCAGGTGGTCGGTGTTGGAGACGAGGTGATCACGACCAAGAACGACCGGCGGCTGGTGAGCAACTCCGGTGCTTGGGTGCGCAACGGCGACCGTTGGCAGGTGCTCGGCCGCCGGCGTGACGGGTCTTTCCTTCTCACCTCTCGACGGGCGGGGCAAGGTGAACGTTCCCGGCGGTTATGTCCGTGAGAACGTCGCCCTGGCGTACGGGGTGACCGTCCACAAGTCCCAGGGCCTCACCACCGACGAGGCGGTACTGGTCGTGGACAAGGTGACGACCGCCGAGCAACTCTACGTGGGCCTCACCCGAGGCCGTACGTGCAATTTGGCCGTTGTCGTCACAGAGCCCCTCGACGACGGCCACCGCCGCCATCCGGCACCGACCGCCCATGACGTGTTCGCTGGCGCCCTCGGCCGGAGCGGGGCCGAGCAGTCGGCCACCGAGGTCGTGCGCTCGGTGCTCGCCCACTCCCACGACGTGGGCGTGCTCCGGGCCGTCCTCGCCGATGCTCTCCGCCGAGTGGACGACCTCGCCGGGCGTGACCGCTCCCGGGAGATAGGGCTCTTGCAGCGGAAGATGGAAGGCGCGCAGACCAATGGGCCGGCCGAAACTGAGAGGCTGAGAGCGCTCCTGGACGCCCAAGGAGCCCGCTCCGAATGGCTCGACGCTCACCCCGAACTGGTGTGCTACGTCCTCGACCTTGCTCAGCGGGTCAGAGGACAAGAGCTACGCCGGGCGCTCGGGAACACCGGCTCGCCTCATGTCGACCATGCCCTCTCCGCCGGGTACGGAGGCCCGGAACTGTGAAAGTTCTGATGGCAAGCTCCGCGGTGCGGCGTGGCGCTTCCATCGGCTCAAGGCCGCGCCAACACTCTGCCGCTTGACTGCACTCGGCTTCGGCGGTGTCGGCGTGCCTATCCTTCTCGTGGTGCTCGATCCCCGCAGACACTTCACTCGTCAGAAGGTCTGGCGGGCGTGGAAACTGCAGGCAGGACTTTGTAAGCTCTGCCAGCGGGCCATCCCCTTCGACCTTATGGTCGGCGACCACATAGTCCCATGGAGCCGTGGGGGCACAACGACTCTGGACAACCTCCAGGCTCTTTGCGGCTCGTGCAACCTCCGCAAGGGCAGCGAGCCCCAAGAGGTCGCCGCGGTTCGTTTTGCCTTGGCGCGCATGGCACCCAGTGAGGACCTGATGCGGGAGTGGCAGGCAGAAGCGATGCGCGTGGTACTTGACCTCGTCGGGCAAGAGCCAGTCTTGGTCGAAGCATGCCCAGGAGCCGGGAAGACCCGCTTCGGCCTCGAAGTCGCCTTCGAGCTCGTCCTACGAGGCGACGTTTCCCGTGTCTTGGTGGTGGTCCCAACGGTCGCGATCGCGGACTGCTGGCGGCTAGCGGCCTCACCCTCTTGGCGGGGGGCGCCTACGCTGCCGTTGCTGACCCAGAGCGAATGGCGCCCAGTCGACCCGATCGGGGAGGACTGGCTTGGGGCGGTCATCACCTACCAGTCGTTGCTGGCTTCGACGGAGATGTTCTTGGCTCACGCCACTGACCCGGGGCAGCGTACCCTCGTGATATTCGACGAAGTGCACCACGCGGGTACCGACGGGGCGTGGGGGACCTCTGCCCAGGAGGTGTTCGCCAAGGGCGCCTGGGGAATCCTTTCGCTGACAGGTACGCCTTTCCGCACCGACCGAGCCCCGATCGTGTTCGTGCCCTCGGAAGGAGGCAGCGCCCGGCCGCACTACCGCTACGGCTACGACCGGGCGATCCAAGACAAGGCATGCCGTCCGGTCCAGTTCGTCGAGGCGCGTGGCGAGACAGCCTTCCGGACCGAAGACGGGGTGGTCCGCACGGTCGCTTTCAGCGACCCCGATGTGACCGCTCTCGGGGAAAGGCGGCGCCTCCGCTCTGCTATCGAGTGGGTCGGCGAGGGCTCCATAGCCGGCAAACTCCTTGGTGACGCGAACCGCTACCTGCTCGCCTTGCGGTCCTTCGGTGACACCGACGCAGGAGCGCTGGTCGTGTGCATCGACTGCGACCACGCCGACGCCGTCGCCAGCTATATGGCGGACCATGTCCTCGGGTGGCGACCGGTGGTCGCCTGTTCGCGCCGCCACGACCCGAACGACCCTGACCCGGCGAACGCTCTCCGGCTGTTTCGGGCATCGTACGAGCCGTGGCTCGTCGCGGTCAACATGGTCTCCGAGGGCGTGGACATCCCCCGACTCCGTGCCGTCGTCTACCTGACGAACCGCCTGACTCTGTTGTCGTTCCGCCAAATCGTTGGGCGGGTCGTCCGCACCGACCCCGCGAACGCCGATGACCACGGGCGCGTGTACCTACCGGCTGACCCGACGTTGGTCGAGATGGCCAGGGCAGTGACCGAAGAAGCGAAGGTCCTCCCAGCTCCTGTCGTCATCGTCATGAACCAGATGGCACACCGCTTGGCTCTTGTAACGGGGGACGGCCAACCCGAGCCGGGGCCCTTTGAGACCATCGGGACGACCGGAGAGCAAGGCGACGTTTTCGACACTGCTGGCCGGGAAGCTCGGGCCCTGTTGGTCAGCTGTGCCCAACGTTTTGTCGATAGTGAGGGCCTGAGTGGTACCGACCCGGAGTCGCTCGCCCTGGCGGCTACGGAGAACGAAGAGCTGCGAGAAGCGCTCCTGCGGCTACAGGGCGACGGGTAACTACTGTGCCTAGTACCTGCTCCAGTGGGCCACTGGTCGTCCTCGTCGGGGGCCAGATGACGGTAGACGACGGCTCCACCCTCGACTCGCGTCAGCCGATCGTGGGCGACCCCGGTTCGCAGGTGACCCGTAAGAGCCTGGCGGCGTCTTTGCTGTGGTGGGCCACCGTGTCGTCTTTGGTGGACCCGATCCTTCGGTCCTCTGGTGACAACGCATTTGCGATGGTCATTGGCGCTCGTTCGGTCGTCGAAGTACGGTCGGACGGCGAACTTCGCCGGACCCGGCTCCGGACCTTCTTACCGGGAGGGAGCACCCTCGCAGACATCGTGCGTGTCATAGTTGCTCGTAATCCAGAGGGATGACGGCCCCTGGTACAAGCAGTTGTGGCGACCGTTGCCGTGGCGTCTACTGCCGGAGAGGCGGGTGTACGCTGAGCGCACGTGTGACGGCCAGGGCCTGTCCATTGTACGAACGGTCGTCCAGGACGTGAGGTCGCTTGTGCCAACATGGACGTTGTGGCGAGGCGCCGGCACCCGGACAAGAACATCGAGGCCGTCCTGGTCGAGGCCGAGATGCACCGCTGGGTTGTGGTCCCTGGGCCAAAATACTGGAAGCTGCTCTGCTCCTGCCAGGGGAAACATCAGAGATGGGTGCACCTAACGCCTTCTGACCCCAACTATGCGAAGAACCTGGCAAGCTGGTTGAGGCGCCAGCCATGCTGGTGACAGATGGAGGCACGATGAAGTGGCACATCCTTCTCGAGGTTCGGCTTCAGGGCGAGCCTGAGGACGTTGAGGCGGTCCTCGACAACCTCATGGAGCACCTGGTGGACGCCGGCATTGAGGATCCCGCCGTAGGCGCATCACTCCAGATGGGGACGGTCGAGATCGAGTTCGTTGTCGATGGGGCAGTCCTGGAGGAAGCCCACCGGCGCTCTCGAAACATTCTGGCGGGTGCGCTGATGTTGCCTCCGAACAGCGAACTGGTGGGGGAGAGCACCCGGCGAGTGGAGTTCGTCCCCGCTTGAGTTCGTGGTCGGTAGAGGAGGTCACGGCGTCCGTTGTAGCTCTGCCGTCACGCAGCGCGAGCGACCTCTGACCAGCCACTATCTATCACAGTCGTGCGTGCAGCAAAGTTTCGAGTCCCCCCTCCGACACGCCTTCTGAGCTGCTGAAATGCTCTTTCGAGCGGTCGCCGGCGAAGCAGTCGGAGGGTCGGCGTGCAACCTGCGTGCAATAGTGAATTGCACGCAGAGCTTCGTGAGCCGGCGAGAGGCCTCAACCAAGGGGGGAGCGCCCGATCCACCACTCGGTCACAGCCCCCGCGTACGATGCTCGGCAGTATGACGAGTCACGAGGGAGGGCGCCTGCCACACCGCCCAGGTGGCAAACAGCGCACGTTGCCGTCATCGGGCAACTCGCTTGAAGGGCAACCGAGCCTCAACGTCCTAAGTGTTGAGCAGCCGTTCGGGACGGTGCTGGTCGACCCGCCTTGGCGTTTCGTCAACAGGACGGGAAAGGTCGCCCCAGAGCATCGCCGGCTGTCACGCTATGAGACGTTGACCGCGAAGGAGATCGCTTCGGTACCGGTGGCGGACCTCATGGCGGACCGTTCCCATTGCTACCTCTGGGTACCGAACGCCCTCCTCGCCGACGGGCTGATGGTCCTGGAAAACTGGGGCTTCGTTTACAAGGCGAACCTCGTGTGGCACAAGGTCCGCAAAGACGGCGGTTCCGACGGGCGGGGGGTCGGCTTCTACTTCCGCAACGTGACTGAGCTGGTACTGTTCGGGACGCGCGGCAAGTTGCGCACGCTTGGGCCGGGCCGCTCGATGGTCAACCTGTTTGCTACACGGAAGCGCGAGCACTCCCGGAAGCCCGACGAGCTGTATGGCATGATCGAAGCGTGCTCACCAGGGCCGTTCCTCGAACTCTTCGCCCGCTACCCACGCGCGGGCTGGGCTGGGTGGGGCGACGAAGCCGCGGAAGGTGTGGTGCCGCGAGGCCGCCAGTACCCTGGTTACCGCTAAAGGTCGGGTACCCGCTCTTCCTCGATCCCAGCGAGCAACAGCGGGCACTCACCTCCGCCGCCTAGGTTCACCCGGGCACCAGCTTCTCCCACCAAGTGGTGCTCGCGCCGTACTTGCCGGTTCCACCGGGCACGCGTTCGCGAATAGCAGCCTGCAGCCGCGGGCCTCTTGTCACGATCACCCCCACCGCCAAAACGCCCTCGCGATGAAGAGCAGCGAAGTTGTTGAGGTCGCGGTCGAAGAAGGGGTCCTTGTTGTTCCACTCCATTTCGCAGCCGATGCCCGGGTACGGATTGCCGGGCGCACCCTCCTTGAACATGTCGATCTCGTGACCGCGCACGGCCATGACTTGCACGTTGTCAATCCGCTTTTCGATCTCGATGCGCCGTTTTCCCCACCCTCTTTGGCGGAGCGTGCTGTCGAAGCGCCTGGCCATGGTGGTCTGGTTTCCGCCACCGGCTACGAGTTCTGCGCGCCTGAACGTGAAGCCATCAAGGGCAGCCCTGAGATCCTGCCTGTGGCGGGGAAAGGCATCTGCAAGGATCACGTCGGCATAGCGGGTGACACCGAACACGTAACCGCCAGGGAGCGGTTTCGTCGGCGCGGCAACCGAGCCAGGCAGGTCAGGGTGGCTAGTGGACATCGGCCTCGGTGGTCAGCGGAACTCTCGGAAGAATTCCGCGTCAACGACAACATCCTCCTCAACTCGCTGCTTGACCTCTACACCAAGGCCGTACTGCTTCATTAGCTCGCAGAGACGATCCCCGTCGATCATCTCGACTGGGGGCGCACCGTCCCGGGTTGCTTCGGCTTGGGCGTCTTTGGTGAACGAACCAGTCGTGATCAGCAGCCCTTTCTCACCCCGCCCAGCCATCGCACCGCGGAAGTCCCTCACGGTTCCAGCCCTCACTGAGCCCGGTATCTCTTGCACTGAAAGTACACGGGGAAGGAGACGAGCGACAGCCTGTACACGCCAATGCCGTCGATGCCCTCATCCCCCCTTTTGCCCGTCACGGTCACGTTCACGAAACCAGCCTCGCGAAGTAGCCGCTGCGCAAGCCGCTCGAAGCCGCCAGGAGAGAGGTCGAGCAGGTGGCCAATCGGTTGGTCTGCCCAGGGTTGAGCTGCGCCTTCCCCGAGCTCCTTCGAGGCTGCCTCGGTTCCTGGCTGACTGAGCCACTTCTCATTGAGCATCTCCCGCCAGGCTTTGGTCTCCCGTTGGACCTGGTCGGGGGTGATCGCCTGGCCCTTCTCTGTCAGGGCCCAAACGCCTCTTGAGCTGTTGTTGACGGCTCCTATGCCCTTCAGGTGGGTCAATGCCCAGGGAAGGCGGTAGTCGATCAGTGACGTGCCACGCTCCTCGTTGATCGCCGCTTGCTGCTCCTCGCTGAAGTGCTCGTCCTCAACCACCTGGTCGTACAGCTCGTGCACAGACGCCGACCCACCGAGTTCCTTGAGTGCCACTATGGCGGGCAACATCAACTTGTGCTACTGGGGGATGGATGTGCTGGCCACGGCGTTATTCTTACACGTGCGCCGCGGTCGGCTTGAGGTCAGTGGTCACGACGGAAGGCTTGGAATTCACGCCAAACGTCGCCGAGCTTGTCGCCGTAATCTGCCATCCAGCTTGGCGGCGACCCGACCACGACGTTGGATCCAAGCCGTATCAGTTCCCCTGGCACCGGTGTGCTGGTCGGTGTGCCCGATCACGTGTTCGAGGAGCACCCTCTTGGGGAATAGCCAGGCGTGGGCATCGAACGGAGAGATGCCAAGGCAAAAGAGCAGTTCATAGTTCTGGTCCCTAACTTGTTGGAACTTGTATACGCCGCTCTGCCAAAGCGTCGAGAACTTGATCTCGACTCGGTGCCCCTCAACGATGCGTCGGCTTCGGAATCCCCGGTTCTAACAACATCGAGTTCTTTGCTGCACACCAGCCGGCGACGAGGCGTTCTCCTATCGCGCCTCGTTGCCGCGAAGGCCGGTTCCGGATCCATGCAAACGGGCTGCCCGCCCACGGGTCATCAACCGGTTCGGTGTACTCGGACTGGATCATCGCCGCCACCCCGGCAAGTATCTGGACATCTGGGTCGAGGATGTGGGCGGCCATGTGAGCAAGCCTGTAGAGCTCAGAACAGTGAGGTGGCCACGTCGTCGGGGAGCGCCAGCGCGTGTCCGGTGGCAGCGAGGTAGCGCACGCCAGTCGGCCCCAGGCGTCGCTGCATGACAGCCAGTGCTTCCGGGTTGTCGTCGACCAGGACGAACCTGCGCCCGAGCTGGCCGGCCACCGCGCCCGTCGTCCCGCTACCCGCGAAGAAGTCCAGCACCCACGCCCCGTGGGCCGAGGATGCTTGGACCGCCCGGCGCAAGATCCCCTCGGGCTTCTGGCTTGGGTACCCGGTCTTCTCTCTGCCGTTGGTCGGGACGATCGTGTGCCACCACACGTCGGTCGGGACCTTGCCGCGCTCGACCTTCTCCGGCGTCACCAGTCCGGGCGCCATGTAAGGGATGCGCTCTACCGCCTGCTGGTCGAAGAAGTAGCGCTTGGGGTCCCTGACGTAGACGAGGATCGTGTCGTGATTGGGCGGCCACCGGTCCTTCGGGCGCCCCCCTAGTCGTACGCCCAGATCACCTCGTTCAAGAAACAGTCGCGGCCGAAGATCTGTAAGGGCACTGGTCTTTTGTACCGGCCCCCAGGGGCCAGCCCGAGGTCACAAGCCGAGCAGTGCGCAGCGGTTGCGCGACGGGGCGAGCTGCCCAAAAAGCCCGCCTGCGTTATCCGCAAGGCAACTTCGCCACCCCGGCCCCTTCCCGGTGAGGGCCCGTTTCCGCGGGCCACTAACACCAAGGAGGATATGTGGCGCCCACTCGCCAACAGGCACCGGTCAATAGCAAGGTCGCGGTTCCGACCTCCCAACAGGTCGGAGCGCGCTCCAGTGAGCGGGGCACAGGGGGTGGCCTGCTCGATTACGAAGCAGCAGCCCGCTACCTGGGCACTACACCGAGGCGCGTCCGCAAGCTCTGGCAGAGCCGGCGCTTGGCGGCTGTGAAGGTCGGCCGGTGCGTACGGTTCCTGGTCGCCGATGTCGACGCTTTCATCGCTGCCAACCGCGTGCCACCCACCGACCGCCCGGCGCGCCTCCGCTAGACGAGCCGCGGGTCCATCGGGAAGACCAACACCTCGGGCGACGCTTCGACGCGTACCGCGAAAGTGATGACGAAGGCGGACCTTCTGGGGTCGTTGCGGAGCTGCCCGAGGACGGGTCCGCCTTCCTGCTGCAGCGCGACTGCTCCGGGGCCAAGCGGACCCAGATCAGGCCAATCGTCTCGGACGCTCGGACCGGACCGTCCAGGCCGGCCAAACGTTCCTCGGTCACCGTCGGGCCGTACGCCACCCCGGGGGCGCGCTGGCGAAAACCGATGGACAGGGCGCCGGCGGCGGCAGGAGACTTCTCACCATGCAGAGCCAAGGCGGAGAGCACATCGCGATCACCCCGTTCGACTCGCGACGGCTGGACGACGGCCAGATATCGGAGTACCACGCCTTTTCGAGCGCGCTGCAGGCCGAGTCGAACCCTGAGGACCTGGCAGGTCCAGCTCGAGGTGTTTGCCCGCTGGGAGCTGTGGGCGCCAAGCTCGGTGGACTTGTGGGGGTGGTTCGCGCGGGCACCGGGCGCGAGCCTCGTCGGCGTGGGCCGGGCTCGTAGCCACCGGGAAGGGGAGAACTCCCACGCCTTGCACGTCGAGCTGTCCATCCTCCCGTCCCACAGGAGGCATGGGGTGGGGCGGCGCCTCCTCGCCCTGGCGGTGGCGCTCGCTGAGTCCGAGGGAAAGACGCTCCTCACGGGATGGACCGTCGGACGCGTACCCGCAGGCGCAGCCTTCTGTCAGGCTCTCGGGGCCACCGTGACGCAGGAAACGCACGTCAACCGCCTCGTCCTGGCGGACGTCGACCGCAGCCTCCTTCGGGGGTGGGCCGAAGAAGGAGAGGTCCGCGGGGGAGACCCCTACCGCCTCGTCGGCTACGACAATTGCTGCCTGGACGACCTGGCTGGTGCCGTGGTCGACGCTCTCGACGTCATGGCGGACGCCCCGAGAGGCGATTCCCGCGTCGGGCACCGCCGTACCACCGTTGCGGAGCTACGGGAGCGGGAGGCCGTCGTAGCCGAGAGCGGGTGTCAGGGCTGGTGGCTGTTCGCGGAGGAGAAGCACAGCGGCAGGCTTGTTGGGTTGACCGCCGTCTGGCGGAACGCTTGCCGTCCCGAGGTCGTCGACCAGGGCGACACCGGCGTGATACTCGAACACCGCGGCCACGGTTTGGGGAAATGGCTGAAGGCGCCATGCTCGAACGGGTCCTCCGCGAGCGGCCGGAAGCCAAGGAGGTCCGCACCGGGAACGCCGACTCCAACGCGCCGATGCTCGCCATAAACGACGGCCTCGGCTTCAAGCCCTTTATCTTGCACCAACTGGCAGGCGGAGCCGGGCCAGCTGAAGCTGACGCTCGCCCGGCGCTGAGCGACAGAGCAGAGTTCAGACTGAGCCCAGAGCCGCTGGGTTACCACTAGCCAGGTCCCGGCGTCCTCCAGGTGTGCCGGGGAGGGTCGCGCTTACCGCAACAGCCGCCGGACTGCGTGCCTTGGCCCGAGGCTCGTGGGACTGGTAGCGGGCCTCACGTACTCTTCGCCGGCCGGCCAGCGGACGACGTGCTGGCCGTGGGTCTCGGGGTCGTAACCGATCTGTGTGACGTCGTAGATGTCGATGGCGAACAGGCTGAACCGGCCTACGACCGGCTCCCAGCCGAGCTCTGCGCTCACGCTAGCCGCGTAGCGCCCCTGTACCGCAGCGTCTTCGACCAGGCGGGCTCTGCCCCGCAATTTGACCTCGACCGCTGGCTCGGGGCCGGTGACGACGCTGTTGATGGAGATGCGCGAGTCGCGCCCCAGGTCGAGCGCTTTGGCCGACTTGGTCATCATCGAAAGCCATAGCTCGTCTTCCATGACCAGCGGCTCGACGCCGCTCACGCGAGCCGCAAGGAGCGACAGGTCCCCCTCGGCAAAGGGGCCGTCAGGCTGCTACGGGCCTGGCTCCCCGAGACGGGCGGCGACCCAGCCGGCCCACTGTTCCCGACGACAACTGGTGGCCACATGAGCCGCGACGCGATCGAGCACCGCCTCGCGTTGCACCTCGAGCGTGCGACCCCGAACTGCCCAGCACTGCGGCGAAAACGGGTCACCGCCCACTCGCTCCGGCACACCTGCGTTATCTACCCTGCCCCTGGACGTGTAAGGGACGTGGTGCAGGCGGCTTGAGCCCATCGTGCCTGACAGATATCGGCCCCTACAAGCTACGTGGGCCACGTCTGCTAGGTGGCGAAGGCCTACGTG
>JBOGGK010000371.1:0-6032 GCA_050744045.1 Acidimicrobiales bacterium
GCGTGGTCTTCCTCGTGCGCCAGGTGGGCCTGGGCCCGAGCACGATCGGCGTGCTCAGCTCGGCGGCGGCGGCCGGGGGCATCGCCGGGGCGCTCAGCTCGGGCTGGCTGAGGCGCCGGCTCGGCGCGGCGCGGGTCATCTGGCTGTCCGCCGTGGTTACGTTCCCCTTCGGTCTCCTCGTGCCCCTCACCTCGCCCGGGGCTGGCCTCGCGTTCTACGCCTCGGGCCTGGCCGTCACCAGCTTCGGCGTCGTGGTCTACAACGTAAACCAAGCCTCGTTCCGCCAGCTGCTCTGCCCGCCCCGGCTCCTCGGCCGGATGAACGCCACCGTCCGCTTCGTCGTCTGGGGCACCCTGCCCCTCGGCGGCCTCCTGGGCGGCGCGTTGGGGACCTGGCTCGGCGACCGCAACGCCATCTGGTTGGCCATGGCCGGCGCCGCCCTGTCGCCGCTGTGGCTCCTCGCCTCGCCTCTGCGCAAGATGCGCGACCTCGACCAGGCCGGCCCGGGCGCCGCCTCGCTGCCCCCGCCCGCCCTTTCCGGGTGCAACCTGGCCTAGTCGGTGTAAAACCGGGCCGTTTTTGCTCGCTAGCGCGCCAACATCGAGGAAATGCCGCCGGAAGTGACACGGCCGCTAACCAGCCCTCCTCCCCGTAAAGCCGCCCTCGGACCGTGAAGGCGCTGCCGGCCTCGCGGTCGTCCAACGCCGGCCACCCGGCTCCCCCGGCGGCCTTTGCGAGTTGGGGCCCGCCTTCCGTGGCGGGCCGGCGAGGCCGAGCATGCTGGCGATGAAGGAGGTAGGGGCGGACCGGGGCAGTGGACGACGACCGCGGCCCCGCCGTGGGGGACGCCATGGGGCGACCGCGCCGCACCGGGGCCGCTCGTCCGTGAGCGGCTGGCGACCGAGGCCAAGGCGCACGGGACCGCTGCGCTCGCGCTCGGAGCTATCGCTGGACGTCGTCGCCGACCATGGTCGTCGAGCTGCTGGCGCCCACCACGGGCTGCGCTTGGCGCGGTTCCAGGTCCTCGTGCTGCCTGGGCCCGGGCTTCGTCTCGCGCCCAAGGCTCAGGCCGAACAGGTCCGTCCAACAGCTCCCTGGCTGACGGGTGTCTCGGTCCTCGCCCTCCGGGCGTGTCGTTACGTCGCCCCTGGCGGCTGCCCCGGCGCCTCCGCCTCTTGGGCGGTGGCCCCTTCAGCGCCAGCCCTGAGGCGCTCGACCTCAGCCTGCAGACGTCGGACTTGTCCTTGGAGCTCCAGCACGCGTTTGACACCAGCAAGGTTGAGCCCGCCCTCGGTCAGAGTCGCGATCTCGCGCAGGCGCGTCACGTCACTGCCGCTGTAGAGACGAGTGCCTCCGGTGCTGCGCGTGGGTTCGACGAGCCTCTCGCGCTCGTAGACGCGCAAGGTCTGCGGGTGAAGGCCTGAGAGCTCGGCCGCCACCGAGATGGCGAACACACCCCGGTCCAGCTCGGGCCAGTCCATCAGGCCCTCCACCTCGGCCCGACGATGCCGGCCAGCAACCGGTTCAACGTGGCCGGCGGGACAACTTCTTCTCCGACGGGCATCGGCGGCGGGGACGGCCTCGGGGTGACCTGGGTTGGGCCAACAGAGAGCCCTGGTGCTTCCCAGGTGACCGGCGCGGTGCCGAGGCACACCGGCGGGCCACCACTCGCAGACGGTGAAGAAGACGTTGGGCGGGGCGTGGGCGAGCCTCCGGTGGGCGCCTGGGAGGCCCAGTCAGTGCCGGCGTGGGCTTGCTGGCGGGCGCGGTCGTACCGATCCCGCCGAACAGGGTTGCCGAGCACCTCGTAGGCCTCGGTGATCTCCTGGAAGCGGCGAGCGGCCTCGGGGTCCCCCGGGTGCGCATCTGGATGGGCGCCGTGGGCCAGCCGGCGGTAGGCACGAGCGATCTCGTCGTGGCTGGCGCCCGACGGCACCTCCAATCTCAGGTAGAGCCCCTCACGGTTGCCGTGTTGCTCGAGCATCAAAATCTGAACCAGGTATTGCAGATCTGTGCCACATGGGGTATCATAACACCTGCCTCCCCAGTAGGCAACGAGGAGGACCTTCGGACCAGCAGTTTTTCGGATTGGGACCTAGGAAGGAGGACCAAGAGATGTTGATGCGGACCGACCCGTTCAGGGAGCTAGACCGCCTGACCCAACAAGTCTTTGGCACCCCCGCTCGCCCGAGCGCCATGCCGATCGACGCCTACCGTAAGGACAACGCCTTCTGCGTCCACTTCGACCTCCCCGGCGTTGACCCCGCCTCCATCGACCTCACAGTGGAGCAAAACGTGCTCACGGTGAAGGCCGAGAGGCCGCCCATTGCTGCTGACGGCGTGGAGATTATCGTGAGCGAGCGGCCAGCGGGCACCTTTACCCGCCAGTTGTTCCTCGGCGAGACCCTCGACACCGACCACATCGGGGCCGACTACAGCGCCGGGGTGCTCACCCTCACCATCCCCGTCGTGGAAGCGGCCAAGCCCCGCAAGCTCGCCATCACCACCCACGAGGACAACAAAAAGAGGCAGCTCGTCGGGAGCGCTGTCACCTAAGCGCCGACACCCCCTCGGGGACTGCGGAACTGGTCGGGAGGCCGGGCTTAGGGCGCTTGTCCCAGCCCGGCCTAGGCCCGCGAACGGGAGCGACGTCAAAGGTTGGTGTAGCTGAGGACGGTGCCGACAGTGAGCCCGAAAAGACGAGCTCGGCAGTCCGACGAGGGGCCAGCGGCGTTCAGCGGTGCACAGCGCGCTGGGCTCGGCTCTCGTCGACCAAGACCGCACACTGGCTGTCGTGCACGCGCTCGAGGCGGCCTTGGGCGAAGCGGCGCCTGGCCGCCAGCACGACTGGCAGGAGGCAGTCCTAGGCGCGCTCGGGGTGCTGGAAGAAGTGACTGCCGAGGAGACGGCCAATGCCGAGCGTCCTGACAGTTTGCTATCCGATATCGCCCGTACCCAGCCGAGGTTGCGCAACCGGGTGAGAGGCGTGCGGTTGCCGGCGGCGCTGCGGCAATGAGGGCGGCCGCCAGCGCGGCTTGCGCCGCTCCGTGGGTGGGCGAGGCGCTCGGGTTCACGACCAGCTCCCCGGCGATGACCTCGGTCCGGTACCCTACGGGGACCTGGAGGCGGTCCCATCCTTCGACGGAGATGCCGGCCACCACGGCCATAGCCACACTCCACTTCAGAAGTAAGCCCGCCCTGCACCGAGAAGCCGAAAACGCGCCCGTGTCATCGTCGGCGTGTGGTCGAGGCCGAAGGCTGCGGTATGTTCCAGTCATGGACCGTCGCGACGGGAGGCCTTGATGCCGTCGGGCATCTGCGCCAGGTGCGGGGTCGAGTCGGACGACTGCCCCGAGGTCTGCCCGATCTGCGCCGACGAGCGCCAGTACGTCCCCGTCGGGGGCCAAGAGTGGACCGACCTCGCCAAGCTGGCCGCCTCGCCCTACGAGCTCCAAGTGCGCGAACTGGAGCCGGGCTTGTTCGGGCTGCACCGGGACCCTGGGTTCGCGATCGGGCAGTGGTCGGTACTGCTGCAGACCCCGGGCGGCAACTTGCTTTGGGACCCCCCGAACTTCCTCGACGACGTGGTAGTCGACAGGGCCCGTGATCTGGGCGGGGTCGCGGTGGTCGCGGCGAGCCACCCGCATATGTTCGGTGCGCAGGTGTCCTGGAGCGAGGCGTTCGGCTCGGTGCCGATATGGGTCAACGCCGCCGACGAGCGCTGGCTGCAGCGCCGTGCGCCCCAGGTCAAGATCTGGTCGGGTACCCAACAGGTGCTGCCCGGGGTGTCGCTGGTGCAGTGCGGCGGGCATTTCCCCGGCAGCGCGGTCGCGCACTGGCAGCACGGGGCCGGGGGACGGGGCGTCGTGCTCACTGGCGACACGGTCGCGAGTGTCGCTAGCAGTACGTGGGTCACTTTCATGCGCAGCTATCCCAACCAGGTACCGCTGTCTGCCCGGGTCGTGGAGCGCATCGTCGCCCGGCTCGAGCCCTACGACTACGACCGCCTCTACACCCTCAACGGCGCGACGGTGGAGGACGCCAAGGCGGTTGTGCGCCGTTCAGCCGACAGGTACATCGGCTGGATCCACGGGGACTTCGACGCCGACACCTGAGCGCGTGGTGCTAATCGAGGGTCTTCAAGCAGCGATGGGCGCGATGCCGGCGGGCGCACCAGCGTTTGGCCGTGGCGCTTTACCTGGTCAGGCACGGTCACGGGCCTGCGCATGACCATGCTCGGTCGCGGCGTACCCAGGCGGGCTGGGACGACCACGCGGCGTTCATGGACGCTCACCGGACGCGGCACCGTGCTCCTCGGCGGCGCGAGCCTCCTCGACCGCGACGACCGCTGACGCCCCAGGGTGCCCCCGGCGCGACGGCGAGGGCCGGGGGCAGCTTGGCTCCCACCTCGGAGCATTGGCCTCGTTCCAGTGGCTATGGTTACGAATAGCGGCTCCGCGAGGGGCGCCAGGCTGACAAGGGGGTGGTTACCGCCGTGCCGGGGAAGAGGTCACGCCGCCGGCTTCGTCGTTTCTCGGCCCTGACCGCCCTGTGCGCGCTTGGCCTGGGCCCGACGACGGCGCTGGGACAAGCTCCCGCCTCCGCCTCGGGCGTGCCCACCTTGGCCCAGGCGTTCGACAACGTCGGTATTACCGCGCCTGGCGAGCAGTCCGCAGGCAACTTCGACGGCGCCGGCGACTCGTACTCTGCGGTCGCGCTCGCGGCCGACGGCTTGTCCCCAGGAGCGAGCTTCCTCCACGACGGCCTGGACCTCACCTGGCCCGACATCATGGCCGGCGAGGCCGACAACGTGGTGGCCGACGGCCAGACGTTGGCCCTCAGTGGGAGCGGCAACACGCTCGGGGTCGTCGCCGCTTCCGACTACAGCGCCACTCAGGGCGGCTTCACCGGGACTTTCACGGTCAATTACGCCGGCGGCACCAGCGTCCCCACGACGGTCGACTTCGCCGATTGGGCCGACAACACCGCCGCCCCGGGGACCGACGTCCTTGCCACCGGCGCGGGCTTCGGGCGCGGGCTCCTCGCTCCGGTCAGCCTCTACTACGCATCGGTCCCGCTTGAGCCGGGCCAGGCCGTGGCCTCCGTGACCCTGCCGACCGGGCCGCCCGTCGCCACCGAAGGCGGGGCGGCATTGCACGTTTTCGACCTGACGGTGGGCGACGTCGGGGCTCAGGCCAACGGCGCTCCGGGTGCCGCTTCGTACTACGACGAGGCCCGCAAGGACTGCGTCGGCACCGCCGCCGACACCGCGTCCAAGGTGTGGTACACCGTCGCCGACGGCACGTTGTCCGACACGTACGCCCCCACGATCGACAACACCGACGTGAAGAGCCTCGACCCGATCGTCACCGGGCCCGGGTTCACTGCGCTCCAGCCCCGGGACATGACCTACACGGTGAGCGAGCTGGGCACGACAGGTATGGCCTGCCGCGTCGTGGCTTTGGACAACGCCGAGCACTTCGCCCTCGTCACCGATTTCGTCACTGACCCGGCGACAGAAGCTGTGGTCATGCAAGTCAGCCTGGTGCGGCTCCCGGGCGCGCCGACGGGCTTGAAGGTGTACCTGCGCTTCCATCCCCTGCTCAACGGGCACGGCGGAGGGGGCCAGGCCAACGCGGGAGGGGAGTCGGCCACCGTGGTCGAGACCCCCCGCGGCGCGGTCCCGCTCTCATACTCGACGAACTCGTTCAGCGAAGCCACCAACCGTACTTACGCCACTCCCATATATGCCGCCTTGGCCGCGAGCGAGCCTTTCGCCGCGGTCGAGACCGGCTTCGCCGGGAGCGGCAGCGACGGTCTCTACGAGCTCGACGCTACCGGCACGCTCAGCGCCGGCGCCCCTGACGCCGACAACGGCAACGTGGTGCAGACCGTGCAGCTGAGCATGGGCACGGGCGGCCCGCCACCACCCCCTGGCCCGCCGCCGCCTGGTCTCCCGTCTCCGCCACCCAACCCGTCCCCGCCGCCCGCGCCGCCGCCCGGCTCGCCCCCGGTGCCACCCGGCCCGGGGC
>JBOGGK010000372.1:0-11697 GCA_050744045.1 Acidimicrobiales bacterium
AGCGCGGCCGGCACCACCGGCGGGTCGGGAAGCTGCCGCTACGCTACGGCCGGAGGAGGGCCTGGGCGTTGGTCTGCAACTGCTTCAGCAACGAAGCGGGGTTCATCGTCGCCAGGTTGTCCGTCTGCGAGTCGAAAGCGGACTGCACGGTCGGGAACCCGACCGTCGCCACCTGGGGTACGGCGTAGGCGTCGCCCTGCACGAAAGCCGAGACGTTGGGCGTCTGGTTGCCGCTCGCCACGGCTGCGCTCGAGTGCTCGGCCGCCCAGCGCTTGGCAACGGCCGGGCGGGAGGGCATCACGCCGAAGGCGTCGGCGAAGCGCAACTGCTGGGCCGGAGAGGCGAGGTACTTGACGAAGCTCACTGCCGCTTTGGTGTTCTTGCCGTTGGCCGCGATCCCCCAGCAGTTGGTGAACACGAGCGTGCCGTGCTTGCCCGACGGGCCGGCCGGCAGGGGCACGACCTCGTAGGGGATCTTCGGGTAGGTGGACTGCATGGAGCCGATGATCCAGTTGCCCTCGATGGTCATGGCCGCCTTGCCGGTCCCGAAGGCCTCGCCGCCCCAGCCCGAGTCGACCTGGGGGGCCGTCTTCAGGATCCCTTGCTTGGCCATGCCCTGCACAAACTTGAGCGCGCTCACGTTCTGGGGGCTGTCAAAAGCGAACTTGCTGCCCTTGGCGTTCATGTACGAGCCGCCGTTCTCGGCGAAGAAGGCACCGAGGCGGTCCAGCGAGGGGCTCACCGCCAGCCCGACCACGCCCCCCTTGGTCAGCGCCTTGGCGTCGGCGACGAGCTTGGGCCACGTGGTGGGCAGGTCGGCGTTGGTCAGCCCGGCCGCCTTCCAGTCGGCCACGTTGATCTCGAGCGCCAGGGTCGACGAATCTTTCGGTACGCAGTAGAAGGTGTGGTCGTAGCTGAACTCCTTCACCAGCGCCGGGTAGAAGTCCTTGGCCGGGTCGACCAGCTTGCCGCTGGCGAGCAGCTCACCTTGCTTCACGAGGCTTTCGAACATGGCCGTCTGGCCGTAGAAGACGTCGGGAGGCGAGCCCCCGGCAAAAGCCTGAGTCAACTGGAACGTGAAGTTCGACGCGTTGATCACGTTCACCTTGTTGCCGGTCCCTTTGCCCCAGGCTTTGGCGGCCGCCTTGTCAGCATTGGTCTCGGCCGTGCCCGAGGAGGCGATCATAAAGTTGAGGGTCACCCCGTGTGCCTTCCCGGTCAGCTTCGGGGCGCTCGACGCGCTCGCCGTGGCCGGTACCAGCGCGACCATCATCATGGCCGACGCCCCCAAGCCGGTTAGTTCTTTCCATCGCTTCATTTGCTTTGGTCCTTTCTATTGTTGTCAGCTCTGATGAGAACGTGCTTGCTCACGATGCCTTCCGTGCCTGAACGCCGGAGCACCGCCGGGCGCGGTTCTCCGCTGGTTTCCCGAGGCACCACCCAGGGCGCCAGTAGAGCGCGTGACGGCCGGCGCTGCGCGCCCGAGAGCTCAGCCAGGAGCACCTCGACCAGCTTCTGGGCAACGCCTTCGATCGGCTGGCGCACGCTCGTAAGGCGCGGCCTCAGCACCGTCGCCACCGGGCTGTCGTCGAAGCCGACCACCGACACGTCCCTTCCCACCCGCAGGCCCCGGTCCTCGACCGAGCGCATGGCCCCCACGGCCATGGCGTCGCTCACGCACACGAGGGCGCTCGGGGGGTTCGGGGCCGCCATCAGCTGGTCGGCGAGCGCCTTGCCCGAGGTGATCCCGTCCTCGGCCCTGGCCAGCGCTCCCTTCACCGCCAGCCCGTGGCTCTCCATGGCCCTCAACCAGCCGCAGAAGCGGTCGTCACCGACGCCGTTGCCCTCCGGGAGCCCGAGGAAACCGATACGGCTGTGGCCCAGTTCGACCAGGTGGCCGACCGCCTCACGGGTCCCGCTGGCCCCGTCGACGTCGACCCAGGAGTGCGCCGGCCGCTCCGCCCCCCAGGGGCGCCCGAACGCCACGAAGCGCGCTCCCTGGCCCAGCAGCCAGTTCGGGCGGACATCCCCGTAGTGGGTGTTGGTGAGGACGAAGCCGTCGACCGCACCGCGGCGCAAGAGGTCGTCGAAGACGCCGATCTCCTCGTCGTCGGTGCCCACGGAGAAGGTGAGGACGTCGTAGCCCTGGGACCGGGCGGTGTCGCACAGGGCATGGATCAGCCTGTCGAGCACGCCGCCCGTGCCCCCGTAGTTGCTCGGCAGGAGGCGGCAGCCGATGACGTGCGTGGCCCGGGTCCGCAACGAACGGGCCGCCTGGCTGGGGCGGTAGCCGAGCTCGTCGATTGTGCCCAGGACGCGCCGCAGGGTCTCGGGACGCAGGCGGTGGGGGGCGTTGGCGGCGTTGGAGACCGTCTGGCGGGACACCCCCGCCCGCTTGGCGACCGTTTCGATCGTCGGCCGCTTCTTCACGTTCTTCATCGCTGCCACCTCCTCGGCCGTCCGGAGTTGATCGTTCAAACACGCTACCCTCACGGATATGAACGATCAAGTCACCCCGGCCGCGTTGAGCGAGCGCCGCGAGGACGGGGCGGCCCGGGCTGCTCCCGGACAGGAGAGGTACTTGAACGAGCTGGTATCGGCCTTCTTCGCCCCCGCCATGTGCCTCTCGGGGCGGGACGGGCAGGTCAGGCCCTCCGGGGCCCAGGGCCTCTACGTCCAGGATCTCCGGGCCCTCAGCCAGCTGCTGGTCACGGTGGCTGGGAAAGAGCCCGTACCCCTCGGCTACGACTTGATGGGCGGCGAGGCCAACCAGTTCCACGGCATCGTCGCCGGGAGCGGCGCCGATGGCGCCGACCCGCGGGTCTTCGTCCTGCGGGAGAGGGCGGTCAACCCCGAAGGGCTGGTGGAGCGTTTCACGATCGAGTCTCATCTGGCGCCCGCCTTGGCTTGCCGGCTAGAGCTTAAGCTCGCCTGCGACCTGGCGGGCGTCGCCTCGGTGAACGCCGGCCGCCGGCCGCCACCCCGGCTGGCGGGGGCCACCCCCGACGGCCTCGCCTGGGACCTGGCCGGCCGTTGCCGGGTGACGGCCACCGGCTCCCCCTCCCCGGCCGCGGTCGACCCCGAGCAGGGTTCCATCGCCTGGGACCTCTCCGTGCCCGCAGGCCGGCGGGCGATGGTCTCGCTGGCAGTGCACTTCGAGGAAGGATCCGGCCTCCCGCCGGTGGCGGCGGCTCCAGCCCGCCGGGAGCGCCTCGACCGGCACCTCGACCGGCCCGAGGTGGTGGCCGGCGACCACCGGCTGAGCCGCTTGGTCACGCTCAGCCTGGCCGACCTCGAGTGCCTGCGGATGGTGGTGCCAGGCAACCCGCAGGACGTGTTCGTCGCCGCCGGCGTGCCCTGGTACCTGACCCTTTTCGGCCGGGACTCGATCTGGGCGGCGCGCATGCTCCTGCCCCTCGGGACCGAGCTCGCGCTCGGCACGCTGCGGGCCTTGGCCCGCCGCCAGGGGAGCTCCTCCGACGTGCGCACCGGCGAGCAACCGGGGAAGATCCTGCACGAAGTACGCCACGCCGCCACATACCACGACCGCGAGGGTGAGGCCCGCCGGCGCTCCACCTCCCTCCCCCCCGTGTACTACGGCACCGTGGACGCCACGCTGCTGTGGGTCTGCCTGCTCCACGATGCCTGGAAGTGGGGCGCCGCAGAGGCCGAGGTGGAGTCGCTCCTCGGGCCCGTGCAGCGCTGCCTCGACTGGATGGCCGGCGTCACCGACTGCAGCCCGGACGGCTTCGTCAAGTACATCGACGAGTCCGGGCGGGGCCTGGCCAACCAGGGTTGGAAAGACTCCTACGACGGCGTGCAGTTCCGTGACGGCCGGTTGGCGAGCCCACCCATCGCGCTCTGCGAGGTGCAGGGCTACGCCTATGAGGCCGCCTCCGCCGGGGCCGAACTGTTGGACTGGTTCGGCCGGCCCGGGGCCGACCGCTGGCGGGACTTCGCTGCGCGGCTGGCCGAGCGGTTCCGGGAGCGGTTCTGGGTGACCGACGCCGGCGGCCCCTACCCGGCCATCGCCCTCCAAGGTGACGGCACCCCTGTGGACTCGCTCACTTCCAACATCGGGCACCTGCTCGGCACCGGCCTGCTCGACGAGCACGAAAGCGAGCTGGTGGCCCGGCGCCTCGGCGGCCCGGACCTCAACTCCGGCTTCGGCCTGCGCACCCTGGCGGCTTCGTCCGACGGCTTCAACCCGCTCAGCTACCACTGCGGCTCGGTGTGGGCGCACGACACCACGATCGCGGTAGCCGGCCTCAGCCGTTCGAGGGGGGCTGCCGCCCAGGAGGCGGCCGCCTCGCTCGTCGAGGGCTTGCTCAGTGCGGCGGAAGGCTTCCGCTACCGGTTGCCCGAGCTCTACGGCGGCCACGAAAAGGCGGGTAGGGCGGCGCCTCTGCCCTACCCTCCGTCGTGCCGGCCCCAGGCGTGGGCGGCGGCTTCGTCCATATCCGTCCTCGCCTCCCTGGTGGGCCTCCAGCCCGACGTGCCGCGTGGGCGGGTCGCGCTGGCACCGCTGGCGCCCCTGGTGGGCGCAGCCGGCGTGGAGAGGGTCGCCGGCCTGCGCCTAGCCGGCGTGCCCGTTACGGTCGAGATCGGCGCCAGCGGCCTGGCCCGGCTGACCGGCGCTCCCCCCGGCCTACAAGTGCTGAGCTAGCTGGCCCGAAGGGGCCTCCTCCGGCGGCTCTGTCCTCAGGCTGCCGGTGAGGCGTGCACGGCGGCCACCAACCGTGCGGTCCGGTTGGAGATGACTGCGTCCACGCCGGCTCGCAGCACCCGGTGGATCTGGGGGTCCCGGTCGACGGTCCACACCGAGACGCCGACGCCGGCCGCATGCATCCGCTCGACCACCTTCGGGGTGGCGTTGCTGTGGTGGGGGTTGAACCACTCGGGCTTGGTCGCAGCCAGCAGCCCGCCTTGGGGCAGCCGGCGGCGGTCCCAGGTGAGAGCGATACGGGCGGTCCGCGAGAGCCGGCGTAGGACCAGCAGGGCGCTCGTAGCACCGGCAAAAACGCAGCGGTCTGTGGCCCGGGCGCGGCGGACGACCGAAAGCGACGCCTCCATGGCGTCGGTGGCGCTCACGTCCACCATGACCGGCAGCCGGACAGCATCGAGGGCTTCGGCGAGATCCGGGATCCGGTAGCCGTCGGCCCGGATGGCGCTCACTTCGGCCCACTCCACCCCCCGGACCGGCTTGCGCACCCGCCACAACCTCCCCAGCGTGTCGTCGTGGAGCACGACGACATGGCCGTCGCGGGTCAGCTTGCAATCGAGCTCCACCATGTCGGCGCCGAGCGACTCCGCGCTCTGGAACGCTTCCAGAGTGTTCTCTCGGTGGGCGAGAGGGTCGCCCCGGTGGGCTACGGCGAGAGCCACGGGCCGCACTCAACCGCGGCCCGGTGCGCCCGGGCGGCCCGCCCCTGCCGTGCTCACGCGGCCCGCCAGGCGCCTGGCCGCCCGCCCTGCACCCCAGACGGTGACGAGCCACATCGCCTCCACGACCACCTTGGCCGACATCTTGGAACGGCCAGCGGCACGCTCGGCGAACCTTATGGGCACTTCGACGACCCGCGCCCCGGCACACCGGGCACGGTAGGTCATTTCCACTTGGAACGCGTACCCGTCGGCGGCTGCAGTCCCGACGCCCAGTTCCTCCACGAGGCTGGCACGGTAGGCGCGCAGGCCCGACGTCGAGTCCTCGACGTGGAGGCCGAGCATCCGGTCGGCGTAAGCGTTGCCCGCCCGGGAGAGCAGCCGGCGCCACCACCGCCATGTGGGGACCGAGCCGCCGACCACATAGCGCGAGCCGATGGAAAGGTCGGCCCCGTTTTGGACGCCCGCCACCAGAGCGGGGAGGGCCAAGGCGTCGTGGGACAGGTCGGAGTCCATCTCCACCAAGATGTCGTACCCATGGCCGAGGCCCCATTCGAACCCCGCCCGGTAGGCGGCGCCGAGGCCCTCCTTCTTGCCCCGGACGAGGAGGTGGACCGAGCCGAGCAGATCTGCCTCTTTCTTCACGACATCGGCGGTGCCGTCGGGGCTCGAGTCGTCGACGACCAAGACCTCCGCCTCGGGCAGGGCGGCCCGCACGCCCCGTAGGACGGCGACGGCGGTCGCCCGCTCGTTGTAGGTCGGGAGCACGACCAGCGGGCGCATCGAAGATCTCATGGCTGCGGATCCTGTGCTCCGGGTCCGTCCATGACGGATAGGTCCCTCGATCAACGACGCGCCCAGGTCGAAGAGGTGTACGGCGCCGAGGCCGACATCGAGCGTTGGGCCAACCGTTGCGCCCTGAACCCGGCCCGCGTAGAGCCCTCGCAACGCAACCCGCCGGCAGGGCAGGATGCAGCGGCAAGGCTGGTCGCCGTTGCAGATCGCGGGCTGCTGATCGTCAAGGACGAGCTCGCGGATCTATTCGGGAGCTGCTCGCGCTGCCACCAGCACTCGAGCCGGCCGGCGCGCTGGCTCAGCGTCCGAATGCCCACGCCACCATGAGCGGGAACTCTTCTCGCCAGAACGCATCGCCGTGCGATCCGTCCCGCTTGGTCATCACGACGTCCGCACCGGCATCGCGCAGGGCGTGCGCCCACCGGGTAGCGTTCTTGCGAAAGAATGGCTCCCGCGTGCCGGCGACGAGGTAGGTGTGCGGTAACGGGCTCGGCATCAGGACAGGCGGTACGTAGCCGCCCCCTGGCGAGGCGCAAAAGACCACACCGTAGAGGTTCGGATGCCGGACCCCCATTGCAAGCGAGAGTTCTCCACTCGCCGAGACGCCGCACACCGCAGTGCGCTCGGCAGGCAGCGCCACGCCGAAGCGCGAGCCTGCCCATCGGCGGACGTCCTCCACGAAGAACTTCTCATGTGCAGCGAACCGTTTCGGGTCGGCCCAGTCAAAGTCGGTGTTGTATACGTACTCCTGAAGCCGGAGCGTCTCGTCGTCGGGCTGGTGTGCACCCACAATCATCGTCGGTGGTCCAGCCGCGGCCTCCAGGTCCTTGCCCCACTGTGAGATCAGCTGGCCGTCACCGGCGAAGACGACTGCCTCGGGCGAACCCGGTGGTACGTATACGGTGACGTCCCGGCCCCCGTCGTAGTCGAGGGTCTCGGTGATGAGTTCTCCCGCCGTAGTCGACATCGACGCGGCCTCTGGTCAGTGGCGGCCCACTAAGAGCGGCCGACGTCGTGAGGAGCGGATCAACATTGATGGCGGCAAGTTCACTGGCTCGACTCGTGGACGTCGCGGATATCGCAAAGAGCGACGAGGCCACGCCGCAGGGAGGTCACTCCGTCGACGCCCAGGTGTTCGGTGAGCTCTGCGTCGACATCACCGATCGCAGACGCGATGGCGGCCCCCGCTTGCTTGCCGAGGTCGGTGGCCTCCCATCCTTCAGCGACCGACCGTATCAACCCCAGGGTGCCCAGCTCGTCGAGCAGCTGCCGTCGCCGCTCGCCTCGGGCGACTTGCCGGACTACAACGTCCGGCTGAAGGTTGCGGTTCGCGAGCGCGGAGACCACTAGCACACCGCCACGCGGCAGCTGGGGGCAGCCTGCCTCGGTTAGGGCGTGCTCGATCGCATGGCGGTACGCACCCTGCGAGGCTCGTAGAAGTGAAGGGATCGGCACCTCTTCGGCCGTTCCGGGCATGTCTCGACTCTATACGGGCGGGTCCTCCGGGTACGGCCATGGCGCCGATCGCTGGGACGGTTCGAGCGGCGAGGGCTCCCGAGAACCGCTCTGGCCAGCACCACTCTCGTGGGCGAGGGGGGACTTGAACCCCCACGAGGTTGCCCTCACAGGAACCTGAATCCTGCGCGTCTGCCAAATTCCGCCACTCGCCCGGGTGGTCCACCCAGGGTACATGAACCCGGGCCTGGCCGGGCCGGGCCACCCGAGGGCGCTTGGGCAGCCCTGGAGCCCTGGCCCGGGTTCAGCAGGGCCCTCGGTAGGGGTACTATGCGCCGACAATGGGCCTACAGAACTTCGAGCGACGGCTCGAACGCTTCGTCGAAGGCGCCTTTGCCCGCGTGTTCCGCAGCGGGCTGCAGCCCGTGGAGATCGGGCGGCGCCTCACCCGGGAGATCGACCTGCGCCGCACAGTGGCGCCGCGAGGGGTCCTCGCCCCCAACTCGTTCCAGGTCCTGCTGTCCGAGCCCGACCGGGCAAGGTTCGCGCCCATCGAAGACGAGCTGGTGAGAGAGCTGATCGAGGTGGCGCGCGAGCACGCCGAGGCCGAAGGTTACGTCTTCCTCGGGCCGCTCAGCGTAGCGCTCGAGGCGGACTCGTCGCTCCGCCCGGGGACCCTGCTCGTGGCCGGGGAGATGGTGCCCGGGCAAGGGACAGCCACCCTTACGTTGCCCGACGGCCGCCGGGTCGTGCTGGAGCAGGACAAGGTGACCCTCGGCCGGCTCCCCGAGTGCGAACTGGCCATCGCAGATGCCGGTGTGAGCCGGCGCCACGCTGAGGTGAAGCCAGGCCCGGACGGCAACTGGGTCGTTGCCGACCTGGGCAGCACCAACGGGACTAAGGTCAATGGCCTGCGGATAAGCGGGAACCGCCAGTTGCACGACGGCGACGAGATAACTGTGGGTTCGACCAGTGTTCGTTTCGAAGCTGCGGCGCCCGCCACGTCCGCCCCGGAGGCCGGGCGCTCTGGGGGCACCTGAGTGCCCGAGCCTGCCCTTCGGTTCCTTGAGTACGTCTTCTTGGCGCTGCTCTACCTGTTTTTCCTCCGCGTGGTGCGGGCCGTATGGGTTGAGCTGAGAGAGCCGCGCCTGGTTGGGAGCGGACCGGCAGTGACGGGGCCGCCCCCCGCCCGCAAAGGCGCCCCGGCCGGCCCGGCCGGGCGCCCCGGCGCGTCGTTGAAGCTGGTCGTGGTCAGTGCCGACGGCGCTAGAGGGAGCGAATACGAGCTGAGCGACGAGCTCACCATCGGCAGGGCGCAAACGTGCGCGGTGGTGCTGGGGGCAGACAACTTCGTGTCCCAGTTGCACGCCCGCGTCTTCAACAAGGCCGACGGCTACTGGGTCGAGGACCTCGGGTCCACCAACGGCACGCTCGTGAACGGCCGGCGCGTCAGCGGCGCCGTCCCGCTCGAGCGCGGTGACCGCCTGCAAGTCGGGCGCACGGTGTTGGAGCTCCACAAATGAGCAAGCTCCTGGTGGGCTCGGCCACCGACGTCGGTTTGGTCAGAGCCATCAACCAGGACCAGTTGCTCGTCTCCCCCGGCCTTTATGCGGTAGCCGACGGCATGGGCGGCCATGCCGCCGGAGAAGTGGCCTCCGCCACCGCCATCAAGGCCCTCGAGGCCGCTTTCGAGGCGAGCGACCAGCGCTCGGCGGAGTCCCTCCTCGGCGCGGCCAAAGCCGCCAATCGGGCAGTGTGGGAGCAAGCACGGGCGAACCGGGGCATGTTCGGCATGGGCACCACCCTCGTCGCCATGGCCGTGGTCGAACGCCACGACGGCACCAATGGCCTCGCCGTCGCTCACATCGGTGACTCGCGCCTTTACCTCCTGCGCGACGGGGCCATGCACCAGCTGACCGTCGACCACACCCTCGTCCAGGAGCTCGTAGACGACGGCGAGATAAGCCCGGCCCAGGCCGCCGTCCACCCTCAGCGCCATGTCCTCACCCGGGTCCTCGGAGTCGAGCCGGCGGCGGACCTCGACCTGATCGACCTCCGGCCCCAGCACGGCGACCGGTACCTCTTGTGCAGCGACGGCCTCCCCAGGGAGACCGCAGGCGAGCACATAGCGGCGGTGCTCGGCCGCTTCAGCGACCCTACCGAAGCGGCCACGCAGCTCGTGGCGCTGGCGAAATCCCGAGGCGGGAGCGACAACATCACCGTGATAGTGGTGGACGTCCTCGCCAACGACAGCAGCCCGGACAGCCTGATCGTCGTACCCGGCCCGGCGTCGTCAGCCCACCGCCACCTGGTCGACGGCGGCCGCGAAGGCTCTACGGGGCCAGCCTCGGCACCGGAGGTGCCCGACCCGGCGGCCGACGGCGGCAGCAGTACCGGCGGGCCGAGCGCCTGGGGGCGGGGCCGGGCCAGTACCGGGCTGACCGCGCTGTCCGGGTACCCCACCTTGGCCAGCCCGGCGCCGGGAACGCCCGGGCCGTCGCCACCGGCTCCCGCCCAACCGCCCGAGGAGCCCGTGCACCTGGATGCCTCGCTGCCCCGGCGGGTGACCTGGAGGGTGGTCGGCTTCGTGGCTGCGGCCTGCGTCGTGATAGGAGCTGCCATCGGCTGTCTCGGCTGGTACGCCCGGTCGGCTTATTTCGTGACCATTTCCCATGGCCGCATCACGATCTTTCAGGGCAGGCCGGGAGGGGTCCTGTGGTTCCAGCCGACCCTGGTGACGCGCACCGCCTACACCCCTGCCTCGGTCCTGGCCTACAACCTGGCCAGCTTGGGCCCTGGCCAGCCCGAGGCCTCGCTGAAACAGGCCCAGCTGTACATCCACAGGTTGGTGAGCGAGGAAAGAGAGGCCGAGGCGACCACCCCGGCCAGTGCCCGGGGCGCCCCGCGCTCGCACCCAGCCACCTCCACCGCCACTACCGCGCCTCGCCACCCAAAGCACAAGAGCGCCTCGAAGTGAGGCTCGCTACCCACCCTGCCCCGCAGGGCGCCCAGTGGTCGCGACCCGCCCGCCGCCGCAGCGAGCTCGGCATGCTGCTCATGGTCCTGGCGCTCACCGGGGGTCTGTACGTCCTGGCCAGCCTGGGCAAGGGCGGGGGGCTCCCGCCTCACGTGCTGCCGTTCCTCGGGCTCGTGCTCGCTCTTATGGTGGCAGCGCACGTGAGCCTGCGCCGGCTGGCGCCCCAGGCCGACCCAGTCCTGCTACCCCTGGCGGCCCTGCTGAACGGCTTCGGCTACGTGTTCATCTCGGGCATCGACAGCGCGCAGGCATCCGCGCAGGCGACCTGGACCGCGGTCGCGGTGGTGTGCTTCGTCGCCACCCTCGCCCTGTTCCCCCGTGCCGTCCACTTCGAACGTTACCGCTACTCGGTCGCCTTGGCCGGCTTGGCCCTGCTCCTCCTGCCCCTCGTGCCCCATATCGGCGAAGACGTGAACGGTGCCCGCCTTTGGGTCCACCTCGGACCGGCCAGTTTCCAGCCCGAAGAGTTCGCCAAGATAGCCCTGGCGATATTCTTCGCCTCCGTACTGGCCGAAAGGGCGGACCTGCTGGCGACCGGCACCCGCAGGATAGGCCGTTGGCTCGTGCTCGACCCCCGGTACATGGCCCCGCTGATCGGTGCCTGGGGCGTCTCCCTGCTCGTCTTGCTGGCCGAGAACGACCTCGGTTCCTCGTTCTTGTTCTTTACCTTGTTCGTGGGCTTGCTGTGGGTGGCCACGGGCCGATGGGCCTACTTGGGCCTCGGGGCGGGGCTTTTCGCCGCCGGGGCCGTGTTCGCGCTCGACGTCGTGCACCACGCCGGGACACGCGTCCAATCCTGGCTCCATCCCTGGGCCCATTTCACTACGTCGGGTTACCAGATCATCGAGGGTTGGTTCGCCCTCGCCGCCGGCGGCCTGGCCGGCCTGGGCCCCGGCCAGGGCAACCCGCAAGTGGTGCCGGAGGCCTCGACGGACTTCATCTTCGCTTCCATAGGCGAAGAAGTGGGCCTCATCGGCTTGACCGCGTTGCTGATCGCCTACCTGCTCATGATCGGTTCGGGCCTGCGG
>JBOGGK010000373.1:0-1524 GCA_050744045.1 Acidimicrobiales bacterium
GCTCACGGCTGACGCACAGCACCAATAGGTCATCTGCGTACCTCACCGCTACGGGGGAGCCTCGCACCGCCTTGCCGGCGTCCACGCCGGACGTGCGGTAACGGGCACCCGCAGCCCCTTCCATCCCGTGCAAGGCGACGTTCAAAAGTAACGGGGAAATTACCCCGCCTTGCGGGGCTCCTTCCTCCGTCGGGGCGAAATTGCCGTTCTCGACCACTCCTGCCTTCAGCCACCGTTCGACAAGCACCCTTGCGGGGAAACTGCCGAGGGCAGAGAGGACGTGGTTGTGGTCGATCCGGTCAAACGCCGCAGCCAGGTCCGCGTCCAAGGCCCACTGGCGGGAAGGGTTTTGGCCCTTCGCCACCTCAAAGACGGCCTCGATCGCGTCATGGCAACCACGGCCTGGGCGGAAGCCATAAGACTTCGGCTCGAACCGTGCCTCCCACTCGGGTTCAAGGGCGTTGACCACCTGCGCCTGGCGCACTCGGTCGACGACCACGGGGACGATGACTTCATACTTTGCCTCCTGTCAAGGCTCGTTGTGCTTTGGACTTGATTTCTGTGGGTAGATGACTCGAACTGGCGATGAGTTGTTGGCAGACGAGCTGCACTTCTGGCGTAAAGTCGATGTACTTTCGGCCACCGGGCCCGCGTCGCCAAGGTACGTGGCCGACCGCAGTCCAGTGGTAGACGGCGTCAGGGTCGATGCCGAGGGTTTCGGCCACCTGCGCCACGGTCCGCTCCGTTGAGGTCGGGGGACGAGGGTCGATGTCCGCGTGTACATGCGGAGAATTAGCGACGTGAGCACGCCAACGGGCTTCGACCTCAGGTCCGAAGGGGACGCACCAACGGTTGTAGAGACCACGCCTCGCCGGCAGGAGGCCCCGGTTGACCCAGTGGACCACTGCGGCGTGGTTCACGCCAAGCCGACCAGCAACGTCTCTGACAGTGAGCTCTCCTGGTTCGAGCAATGCCGGCGAGCCGATGCCGTGATAGTGCCGCAGCGACGAGACGGCGTCGCCATCGAAGGGCCGCCCGGCCCCGGTCTTGTAGCCTGCCGCGTTTAGAGTGGAAGCGAGCTCCTGGTTGTCGAGCTCTGGCCCGGCCCGCCTGGCGAGCTCGATCGCCTCGGGGGCGGTGCGCTGGACTTCGTTGATGCGGCTCATGCGTCGCACCACCAGCTCTTCGGTTGCGCCCGAACGCCAGTGGACCCCTATATGCAGCTTTGACCGGTCAGCGTCAGGGACCAAGGTGACGTCGGCGACCAACGTGCGCAACAGCCGCTTGCGGTCTCGGTTCGAGGTGGTTGGTGCGGCCCACAGCCCGCCCAGGTCTGTGACGACCGCTTCGAGCTCGGCGCGCGATGGCAACGGCGCAGTAGCTGCTCGCTGGGTTGCCAGAGCGGCTTCCGCCTCGGCAAGCTCACCCAGGCGAGCCTCGAGCCGGTTCTCGAAGGTGCGGGCGACCAGACGGTTCTCCGGCTCGACGGCGACCAGCGCCCGTTCGGCCCGGTCGGCCTGGTAC
>JBOGGK010000374.1:0-5869 GCA_050744045.1 Acidimicrobiales bacterium
CCCCCGTGTCGGGCGGCGACGTCGGCGCCCGCAACGCCTCTTTGGTGATCATGGTGGGAGGAAGGCAGGAGGACTTCGACGGCGCCCTCCCGGTCTTGGCCCAGCTCGGCAAGGTGGTGACGCTCGAGGGAGGCCCCGGCGCCGGCCAGCACACCAAGATGGCCAACCAGATCGCCATCGCCTCGGGGATGGTCGGGGTGTGCGAGGCCCTCCTCTATGCTTTTCGCGCCGGCTTGGACGTCGCCCAGGTGATCGAGACGATCGGCACCGGCGCCGCCGGGTCCTGGTCGCTCACCAACTACGGCCCACGGGCGCGGCTCGGCGACTTCGAGCCCGGCTTCAAGGTAGACCATTTCATAAAGGACCTCGGGATCGCGCTGGGCGAAGCGCGGCGGATGAAGCTCTCGCTGCCGGGCCTGGCCCTCGCCGAAGCGCTCTACATCTCTGCCGGCGCCCAGGGGTTCGGCCAAAAAGGCACCCACGCCCTGCTCCTCGCCCTGGCCAAGCTGTCCCAGGTCGACTGGGAGGCGGCAAACTAACCTCCCGCCCGTCATTTCGTCTCCGAGGCGTCGTTCTGACAGGATCGGGGCATGGGACTGCGGATATTCACCGAGCCACAACAGGGTGCCTCCTACGAGCAGCTCTTGGCGGTGGCGCGCACGGCCGAGCAGTGCGGGTACGAAGCGTTCTTCCGCTCCGACCACTACTTGAAGATGGGCTCGGCCACCGGCCTTCCCGCCTACACCGACGCTTGGACCACGCTCGCCGGGCTGGCCCGGGACACCCGCTCGGTCCGGCTCGGCACTCTAGTGACCCCGGTCACCTTCCGGGCCATAGGCACCTTCCCCGCCGTCGTCGCCCAGGTGGACCACATGAGCGGCGGCCGGGTGGAGGTGGGCCTCGGGGCCGGCTGGTACCGGGAGGAGCACGACGCCTACGGGCTGGCCTTCCCGGGCCCAGGTGCCCGCTATGACCTGCTCGAGGACGAGCTCGAGATCCTCCATGGGCTCTGGTCGACGGGGCCCGGCGGCACCTACGAGCGCGCCGGCCTCACCTGCCACGTCCACCTCGAGGCCGACCCCCTCCGGCCGGTGCAAAAGCCTCACCCCCCGATAATCCTCGGCGGGCGGGGCGGGCCCCGCAACGCCCGCCTCGCTGCCAGCTTCGCCGACGAGTTCAACATCTCCTTCGTCCCCGTGGGCACCATGAAAGATGTCTACGGCTCGGTGCGCAAGGCTTGCGAAGAGCTCGGCCGCGACCCGGCCAGCCTCGTCTGGTCGCTCGGCCAGGTGCTCTGTTGCGGGCAGTCCGAAGCCGAGGTCGCCCGCCGGGCCCAGGCGATCGGCAGGGACGCGGCAGAGCTGCGCCAGAACGGTCTCGCCGGCTCGCCCTCGGAGGTGCTCGACAAGTTGGGGAGCTTCGTCGAAGCGGGCGCGCAGCGTTTCTACTTACAGGTGCTCGACCTTTCTGACCTCGACCACCTGCGCCTGGTCGCCACCGAGGTCATGCCTCACGTGCCGGCGCCGGCACGTGCCTGATGCCGGCCGGCCGCCGCCGGGCGACCGGCGCTGCGGCTGCGAACGGGGGGCGGTCCGGCTCGACGGGGCCGCGCGCCCGGGCCAAACCCAGCCGGGCCGGCCGGCGGCTGGGCCGGTCGGCGGCCCGCTCCCCTTCCCGCGCTTGGTCACCTGAGACCTCCTCCAGGCCCCGGCGGGCGGGTTCGGGCAGCAGCAGGGTCAGCCCGGCCCCCACCACGGCGGCGGCACCGGCCACGGCGATCATCCCCCGCAGGCCCAGCTGGGCATCCAGCGCAGGTACCAGGAACACCCCGATCAGGGCGCCGAGCTTGCCCACCCCCGCAGATACCCCGTGGCCGGTCGCCCGGGCAGCAACCGGGAAGACCTCCGAGGGCAGGACGAAGGTCGTGGTGTTCGGCCCGAACTCGACGAAGTAGTAACTGAGCCCGAACACGGCGACGAAGGCGCCGACGCTGGCGGTGAGGAACGGGGCGGCGGCGAGGAGCGAGAAGGTGAGGGCGAGCACCCCGAAGCCGACGAGTTGGAGGCGGCGGTGGCCGATGCGGTCCATGGTCAACACGGCGACCGCGTAACCGGGGACGGCGAAAGCCACGAACATGACGAGCGACCAGGCGAGCTTGGCGACCAGGTCCGCCCCCGGGTCGACGTCCTTCAGGATCACCGGCAACGAAAGCGTGTTGCCGTAATAGGCGTAGTCGAAGACGAACCAGCTCCCCGCAGTACCTAGCAGCAGCCTGAGCAGCCGGCGGTCGCGGGCCAGGTCGACCAAGCGCGGCCGCCGGGGCGGTCGGGCGCCGTCCCCGCCCCGCAGGGGGACGACGACCGGGGCCAGTTTCCCGCCAGAAAAGCGGGCCAGTTCGGCGACCGCCCGCGGCACCTGGCCCCGGACGCCAGCCTGGAAGCGGGGCGACTCGGGGATGCGGGAGCGCAGGTAGATGACAGCGGCGGCGGGGACTGCGCCCAGGCCGAGGAGCAGGCGCCAGGTCAGCTGGTTGCCGACGTGGGACTCGAGCAACCCGATGGCGACCAGCGGCCCCACCACGAGGCCGAGCGCCTGCATGGAAAAGACCAGGCTGACCAGGCGGCCCCGGTCCTTGCGGTTGGCGTACTCGCTCATCAGCACCGCCGAGACGGGGTAGTCGCCGCCGACCCCGAGCCCGAGCACGAAGCGGGCGGCGGTGAGGAAGGCGAAGTCGGGGGCCAACGCCCCGAGCACGGCGCCGGCGACCATTATGGCAGCCACCAGTACATAGATCTTCCGCCGCCCGAGGACGTCGGCCAGGCGGCCGAACACCAAGGCGCCGACAAACGCCCCCAAGATCGCCGAGCCGGACACCCAGCTCGTCTCGGCGATGGTGAGGTGCCACTGGACCGACACGAGGGCCGCCACGGTGCTGATGACGAACAGGTCGTAGGCGTCGGTGAAGAAGCCGACACCCGATACCACAGCCGCCCGGCGGTGGAAGCGGCTGAGCGGCGCGGCGTCGAGCGTGTCGGTCAAGTTGGCGCCCCCCGGGGCGACCCGCACCATCTCAGTCGGGACCGCTGACATCCGCTCCCCACTCTGGCGCCTCGAAATGAACGAGCCCGGGCCCTCAGATGTACTGGAGATGAACGAAAGCTGAAGAGGTGGAGAAGGTCGCCCGCCAACAGGCGCCCCGCACAAAGTAGCGAGTGGTAGACCAGAGTGCATGGTCCACGAGGCCGACGCCGGTGCCGCTCTGGAAGGAGAGGTCGCCCAGCTGTTCTCCCTGGTCGCCGAAGCGCTCGCCGGGGCCACCGACGCTCTCCTCGGGGGCGAGCCCGCCGAGGGTAGCCGGATCGTGGCCGCCGACACCTCGGTAGACGAGCTGACCCGCCGGCTGAGCGCACAGCTGTGGGGCAGGGTCGAGCACCTGGTCCCCGACACGGGGGAGCTCCGCCGGCTGGTGGGCCTGCTCATGATCCTGCCCGAGCTCGAGCGCAGCGCCGACCTGGCCGAGCACATCGCCCAGCGAGCGGTGACCCAGGTGGGCGGGGAGATGTCCCCGGTCAGCCGCGGCATCGTCCAGCGGATGTCCGAGGTGGCTCTGGACATGTGGCGGGAGGCCGCCGGCAGCTACCTAGAAGGCGGGGCGGCCGCCACCGCTCTGGACGAAGCCGACGAGGAGCTGGACATCCTGCACGAGCGCTTGACGAGCGAGGTGGCGAGCTCGGTGATGCCGCCCCCGGTAGCGGCCCAGGTGACCCTGCTGGGACGCTTTTACGAGCGCCTGGGCGACCATGCCGTCAACGTCGCAAGGCGCGTCGACCTGCTGCCGCCGGAGCACACCCGCCGCTAGCCCGGGCGGGGCCGCCAGGAGCCGTTCCCGGCCAGGACGGACTGGAATATAGCGGGCGAACCCGTAGCGGCTGAGCACATGACACAAGGCGCAAGGCCACACCGGGCCTCTCTCCTTCGGTGGATGAGAGCCTGACGAGCCCTGAGGGCAGAGAAGAGATAGCGTCGCCAGGAGAGCAAAAACTGCTCAACCGTTTGAGTACTCTGAGGGTGGAGGTCTCGCTTTGGGGGCAAGGTATGGCTAGACGCGTTCAACGCAACCGCTTGCGTCATTTTCAGCGCCGCGGCTACTATCTGCTTCGCCGACCGCCCGGCCCTGCAGGAGTACGGGATGACCAAGACGACGATAAGAGACGTGGCCGGCTTGGCCGGGGTGTCGCCGTCCAGTGTGTCAAGGTCCCTCCGGGGCATGGGTGGCGTGTCTGCGGCCACTACCGAGCGCATCCGGTCCGCTGCGGAGCGTCTTGGCTACACAGTCTCGCCCGTTGCCTACCGCCTCGCAACCGGCCGCACAGGCGCGGTTGCCGTGGTCATGCCATATCTGACGAGGTGGTTTTTCGCACAACTACTCGGCGGTGCCGAGGAGGTCGTACGGCAAGCCGGCCTGGACCTCTTGCTCTATCACATAGGCGACGTCGAGATGCGCCAGAGGTACTTCTCCTCTGGCATCCTGCGCAAACGGGTCGACGGGGTGCTGGTCGCCACCCTGGCGCTCACCGAGCCCGAGGTCTGCGCCCTACGCTCGCTCGACGTGCCGGTGTGCGTGGTGGGGAGCGAAGCCCACGGGTTCTCGAGCGTCTGCATTGACGACGTGGCGAGCGCACGCACCGCGGTGCAGCACCTCATCAACCTCGGCCATGAGCGCATCGCCCTAATAGCCGGCGACCCTCGCGAGCCCATGCACTTCACCGTCCCACTTCAGCGACGCGCCGGTTACCTGGCAGCGCTACAAGCCGCAGGGCTCCGGACCGGGCCCGAGCTCGAAGCGGAGGGCGCCTTTACCGTCGAAGGCGGCGAGAAGGCCACCGTCAAGCTACTTGGGCGCGCCGTCCTGCCCACAGCTATCTTCGCCGAGTGCGATGAGATGGCCTTCGGGGCGCTCCGAGCGCTGGGGAGGGTCGGCCTGCGCGTGCCCGGGGACATGTCGGTGGTTGGTTTCGACGACCACCCGATGGCTGCTTATTTCGGCCTGACCACTGTTGCGCAGGACGTGGCCCGGCAAGGCCGCATGATCGCCGAGCATCTGGTGCGCTCTGCCCAGGGGAACGACGCCAAGCCGGCTTTCCTCCGTGCCCCCACCCACCTCGTAGTCCGCGCCACGACCGCCCGGAGGAAGGCAAACGGGCCCCGGGCGGCCGGAGGCACCCGCGCGCCGAATGGTGGCGCCCGCCGGAGCCGTGCCGCGCGCACCAATGGCCATGGCCCCTAAAGGGCCGCCCGGAGCCCGACAACAGGGGCACGAGCGGCTCACCGCAATAAAAAAAGGAAAGGAGACAACGACCAATGAAGCGTTCCATCCCCGAGGGTTGGGCACGGACTGTACGGCCGCGCCGGACCAAGGCGAGCAGTGCTGTCGCTACCCTGGCCGCAGCCCTCACTGTGACCGGCGTCGTGGCGGCGCCGAGCGCACTGGCGGCCACCCGCCAATCCTCCAAGATCACGACCATCACATGGTGGGCGAGCCCGATCTCCACCAGCGGGCCCGACCTGAGGAAGACCCTGATCAACGCCTTCGAGAAGTCCGACCCCAACGTCCACGTCAAGCTGCAGACGGCGCCGACAAGCACTGACACCAACCGCGCGGACCTCGTGACGACGATCTCGGGTGGTTCCAAGACGCCTGACGTCTTCATGGGCGACGTCATCTGGCCTGGGCAGTTCGGTGCACACCAGCTCGCGCTGCCGCTCTCAAAGTACCTGCCGAAGAGCTTCTTCAACCGCTTCGCCTCTGGCCTCGTAGCTGGCGCCAGCTACCACGGGCAGGTCTACGGGGCGCCGTTCTTCCAGGACC
>JBOGGK010000375.1:0-4987 GCA_050744045.1 Acidimicrobiales bacterium
GGGCGGGGGTGCCGGTACCGGCCGGACCTGGCCTACGTCCCTCAGTGCGCTGAGCATGGCCCGCAGTTCGGCCATGGCATGGCGGCCCCCGTCGATCATCGAAGCCAGCACCTCCCGGTTCGGGTCCTCGGGAGGGAGGTTCTCGCGCACGGCGCCGGCCTGCACCACGAGCAGGCTCACGTGGTGGGCCACCACGTCGTGGAGCTCGCGGGCGATGCTCACCCGCTCGTCGGCCACCGCCTGCTGGGCGTGGTAGTTGCGCTCCCGTTCGGCCTGCTCGGCACGTTCGTGCGCTGCCGCCAGCAGCGCCCGCTGGGAACCGATGAACAGGCCGCTGGCCACGGAGGCGACGAAGAGCACGACATGCGAAGCGACGGTGGCGGGGGCCCCGGCGCCGCTGGCGAGGTCGGCGCCACTGACGAGCACCCAGACGCCCGCCGCCACCAGGAGGGCGCGGGGGGGAGCCCGCCGGACGACCAGGGAGTAGGTCGCCAGCGCGAGCAGTGTGAGGCGGAAGTCCTCGGGCGGTCCCCCGATGGCGTCGCAGGCGATGAGCACGCCCGCTTCGACAGCCAGGACGCGAAAGGGCCGCCTGGCCCGCCAGAGGAGGGCGAGCAGGCCGACCGCCTCCAGGCCGGCCAGCGTGGCCACCACCCAGCTGGTGGCCAGGTGGTGGCGGTTCTGGGCGAGCAGGTCGGCACCGTAGGCGAGCGCCGCCACCCACTTGGCTCCTCGCCACAGCGGGGCCGGCAGCCGGACCGCCTCGGCCCAGCCGCCGTCCCAACCAGGCGCTTGAGCGCCCCAGTGGCCCGGCGGGCCGGCGGGCGTTAGCTCACCTCCCCCCGGCGTCCCGGCGCACCAAGCAGGCGTAAGCGGCCGCCAAGAGCACGGCCACGAACAAGGCGAGCTCGCCGAAGCCCCACCAGGCGGTAAGGGAGTGGGCGCCCTGGGTCACCTGCAGGATCTGTGCCCCGGCCCGGGTGGGCCAGTACTCTTCCACCGGGTTGCGCCACGAGGTGGGCAGGGCGGCGAGCACGCCGGGCAGGACGAACAGTACGGCGATAACCGTGGTGACCGCCCCCGCGGTGTGGCGGAGCAGGGTGCCGATGGCCACCGCCATGAGGCCGATCATGGCGAGGTACAGGCCGCCTCCCACGACGGCGCGTGCCACGCTGGCCTGGCCCAGGTGAGCAGTGGGCATGTGGCCGCTGATCAGCAGCTGGCCGACGAAGAAACCGGCCCAGCTGACCGCCTCCCCGACGACGACCCCGACCGCCGTGAACACCATGGCCTTGGCGAGCAGCAGCCGGCCCCGGCGGGGCACCGCGGCGAGCGTGGTGCGGATCATCCCTGTGGCGTACTCCCCGGTGATGGCGAGCACGCCGAGGACGGCGATGGTCAGCTGGCCGATCATCAGCCCCGACAGGCTCATGGACGTGGGGTCCCAGGGGCCGTCGCCCGGCCCGTAGTGCACCGAGGACTCGTACGACACCAAGGCGCCGAGGCCGACGACGAGCACCACCGTCGCCAACAGGGTGAAGAACGTCGAACGGACGGTCCTTATCTTTGTCCACTCGGACAGCAAGGCGTCAGGAAGGCTGGACCGGCGGTACCCGGCGGCCGTCCCCGCGCCGGGGGGTACCTGGTCAAAAGTGAGCGAAGCCACGGTTGTCACCTTTCTCCTGCGTAGGACGCTGCCGCCACCGGTGCTGGCGCACCGACGCCGGCCTGGAACTCGACGCTTTCCCGGGTAAGCTCCATGAAGGCCTCTTCCAGCGAGGCTTCCTGGGGCGTGAGCTCGTAGAGGACGGCGCTGCACTCGGCCGCCAGCCTGCCAATGGCAGGCGCCTCCAGGCCCGCGACCATGAGGACGCCCTCGGGGCGGATGTCCACGGTGGCGCCGGCATTTTCCAACCGCGGCGCCAGCAAGGCGGTGTCGGGCGACTTGACGAGCACCGAACACCCGGAGCTGCCCCGAACGAACTCGTCCACGCTCGAGTCTGCGATCAGGCGGCCCTTGCCGATGACGATCAGGTGGTCGGCGGTGAGGGCCATCTCGCTCATGAGGTGACTGGAGACGAAAACGGTGCGCCCCTGAGAGGCCAGGGCCCGCATCAGGGTACGGATCCAGCGTATGCCTTCGGGGTCGAGACCGTTGACGGGCTCGTCGAACATCAAGATGCCGGGGTCGCCCAGCATGGCGGCGGCGATCCCGAGGCGCTGGCTCATGCCGAGCGAAAAGCCGCCCGCCCGCTTGCTGGCCACGTCGGCCAAGCCCACCATCTCCAGCACCTCGCCGACGCGCCGGGCGGGGATCCCGTTGCTCTGAGCCAGGCACAACAAGTGGAAATAGGCACGCCGGCCCCCGTGGAGAGCTTGCGCGTCGAGCAGCGCCCCCACTTCGCGCAGCGGTGCGGGCAGGTCCACAAAGTGACGCCCGTTTATGGCTACGTCGCCGGTGCTCGGGCGGTCCAGGCCCAGGATGGCCCGCATCGTCGTGGTCTTGCCGGCCCCGTTGGGCCCGAGGAACCCCGTCACCCGCCCCGGGTGGACCTCGAAGGACAAGTCGTCGACGGCGACCGTGGAGCCGAACCGTTTGGTGAGGTTGCGAACCTCGATCATCCATAACCTCCTTCAGCCCGCGGCGTTCGCGGGCCTACCTGGACCATGATGGCCAAGGCCCGGCGCCCAGCGCATCGGCCGCAGGAGCGATTTTCGCCCTCCTCCCCGAGGAGGACCGGCCGGTCCCTGGGCTGTTCTTTGGCCACGGCCACCGGGGGGCCGTTAGCCTGGGCCAGAGCTGGAAGGAGGGGCGAGCAGTGGTCGGTGCAGACGGCAGGGTGGGCATGCTCCCAGACGACGTGGGCGGGCTCCGCCACGCCGAGGACCCCAGGGTGTCACCCGATGGGACGAGGGTCGCGTTCACGGTCGTAGACGTGGACCTCGAAGCGAACCGGTACCGCCAGCGGGTGTGGGTGGGCAGCACCGACGGGCAGGTGCCGGCTCAGCCGTTCTCCGCCGGTCCCGACGACCACCTCGCCCGGTGGTCGCCTGACGGCCGCCGGTTAGCCCTCTGCTCGAGCCCCCACGACGGGCCGAGCCAGATCTGCGTCATCCCCGTCGCGTCAGGAGGCGAGCGGGTCGTCCTCGCCAGCTGGCCGGAGCCCCCGACCGAGCTCGCCTGGTCCCCGGACGGGGCCCAGCTCGCCTTCGTCGCCCGCGTGCCCGACCCCGAGCGCTACGGCAAGCCCGGCGACGCCAAGCCCGGCGAAGGGCCCAAGGCCGCTGACATGCCGCCCCGGCGCATCACCAGGCTGTTCTCCCGCCTTGACAACCAGGGGTGGGTGGTGGACCGGCCCAACCAGGTCATGGTGGTCCCCGTCGACGGCTCGGCCACCCCACACGTCCTCACGGGTGGCCCGTTCGAGGCCGAACACCCGGCCTGGTCGCCGGACGGCGCCCGCCTGGCGTTCTCTTCGGCCCGGCACGAGACCTGGGACCTGGACGGCGCCGTGGACCTGTGGACGGTAGCCGCCGACGGCTCGGGCCAGCCCGAGAAGCTCACGGGGACCGACGCCGCCTATTCGTCGCCCTCGTGGTCGCCCGACGGCACCCGGCTCGCCTACCTTTACTACCCGAGCCCCCGCGACGAGCCCCGCCACTCCCGAGTCGGCGTGCTCGACCTGGAGAACCGGGCAACCCACGAGCTCACCGCCGGCCTCGACCGCAACTGCGGCCCCTACGGCGCCGGCCGGGCACCCGTCTGGTGGGCCGAGAGCCTCCTTTTCAGCGTGGAGGACGCGGGCAATGTCCATGTCTACCAGGTGCCGTCGTCGGGTGACGGCAAAGTCGAGCCAGTCGCCGAGGGGCAGCGCTGGGTCGGCTCATGGGACTGGGCGGGCGGCGCCCTGGCGATGGCGGTGACGACACCCACCAGCTTCGCCGAGCTCGTGGCCATTGCCCTGCCCGCCCCGGGCGGGGCGAGCACGGCGACCGCCAGCACCGGGACCGCCAGCACGGGGACGGTGACGGGGGCAGCGGCAGGGGCTGAGAGGCGCCTTACCAACCTCACCGGCCGGTTCGCGGCGAGGAGGGCGCTCGGGCAACCGGTGGCGTTCACCACTCGCTCGGCCGACGGCACCGAAGTGCCCTGCTGGGCCATCCCACCCGTCGGGGCCTCGCCCGGGCGGCGCTACCCCACCCTGCTCAACGTCCATGGAGGCCCGTTCACCTCTTACGGCAACAAGTTCTTCGACGAGTTCCAGTTCCAAGCGGGTAGCGGCTTCGGGGTGCTCTACTGCAACCCGCGGGGCAGTTCGGGGTACGAAGAGGCCTGGGGCAGGGCGGTGCGCTGGCCCGAGTGCGAGACCGACCCCGGCTCGGGCTGGGGGGGAGTGGACTTCGACGACGTCATGGCTTGCGTCGAGGAAGGCTGCCGGCGCTTTGACTGGGTGGACACCGGCCGCCTCGGCATCCTGGGCGGATCCTATGGGGGCTACATGACCTCGTGGGCGATAGGCCACACCAAGCGGTTCAAGGCCGCCTGCTCGGAGAGGGCCTGCAACAACCTGCTGACGTTGGAGAACAACTCCGACATAGCGGGGATGTTCCGTGGTTACGTGGGACGTACCCACGTAGAGGACCCCGACGCCTATCGACGCCAGTCACCCTCCACCTACGTCGCCGAGATGACTACGCCGGTGCTGATCCTGCACTCCGAGGACGACCTGCGCTGCCCGATCAGCCAGGCTGAGGAGCTTTTCGTGGCCCTGCGCCTCCTCGGGCGGGGCCCGGTCATGGTCCGTTTCCCGGGCGAGAGCCACGAGCTTTCCCGCTCGGGCTCGCCCCGGCACCGGGTCGAGCGGGCCAAGGTGATCCTCGAGTGGTTTCACGACAAGTTGGGGACCTAACCGGCGAGGCCGCCGGCGGCGACTTGCTGCTGGAGCCGGCCAGGCAGCCGAGCGCCGGCTCCCGCTGGGCCCGGAGG
>JBOGGK010000376.1:0-2016 GCA_050744045.1 Acidimicrobiales bacterium
GCACTGGTCCGCGTTTGTAGGCGCGGATACCGGCCAGGGTCGCCGCCGACAGGGCGAACGAGGCAGCGTCGGCGACGAACGCCAGCGACGGGCCGACCAGGGCGACGAAGGCGCCCCCGACGGCTGGGCCCACGAGGAAGGCGAGCTGGCTGCCGCCCGAGGACAGGCCGTTGCCGGCCTGGAGGTCGGCGTCGGGCAGGAGCGAGGGGATGATCGACATGGAGCCCGGTAGGAACATCCCCTCCCCGGCGCCGAGCACCACCGCTACCGGGACCAAGATGATTGCCTTTGCCGGCCCCGCAAAGGCGGCCAGTGCCAGCACTCCCACCGCCACCGCCCGGACCGTGTCCGACGCCATCATCACCGTCCACGGCCGCCAGCGGTCGCTGGCGTGCCCCCCTACCGCGACGAGCACGGTCCTCGGGACGCCGTAAGCGGCCAGCACGGTGCCGAGGAGGAGGGCGCCGCCGTGGCCGGCGAGCACGTACCAGGGGAGGGCGACAGCGTAGAAGGCGTCCCCGACGTTCGAAGCCAGCTGGCCGCCGACCAGAAGACGGAACCCGCGGTGGCGGAGGGGGGCGAGGCCCCTGGTAGTGGTCATCGACCGCCCTCGTCGCCCTCGCCCGGCAATGCGAGCGGGTATGACCAGACCAGCATCTCGACAGGCACCGCCCCCGGTGGGCGCAGGGAAGCGTCGGCGAGCCTTTCCCTCAAGCGTGGGACCAGTAGGGCACACAGCTCGGCATTGAGCTCCTGGAGCTCCTGGGCGGTCAGGAAGAACAAGAAGTCGCTCTCGCCCGCCGCTCGCTGCCACTGCCCGGGGTACGAGCTCCTGGTCTCCAGCCAGGCCCGGTAGCGTTCCAGCTGGCGCTCGCGGAACAAGCGGGTCACCGCGTTCGACGCCAGCTGGGCCTCGGGGTCCCCGCGCTCAGTCGAGATGTGCATCCCGATCGAGGTCATCCGCCAAGGCCGGGCGCGGCCCTTGCCACCCCCTGCTTCTTCGACAAAGCCATATTTCGCCAGCTGGCGTAGGTGGAACGAGCAGGTCGTGGGGGATTCCCCGATCTTTTCCCCAACTTCGGTGGCGGTCATGGGGCCGAATACGGTGAGCTGCTCGACGAGAGCGATGCGCACCGGGTGGGCCAGAGCGCGAAGCGTCCGGGCGTCGCTGATCTTCCGGAGCGGCGGCTCCGGTCCCATTTCGCTCGGGGGAAAGCTATCGAGAGACATCTCTCGATAATTACCTCTTGACGTATCCCTGTCAAGACCGAGAGCCACTGGTCAGAGTCGGGCGGTCACCGTTCTCGTGCGCTCAGTACCCAGCGCGCCCGGAGAGGGCCGGGGCCCGTGGTTGTCGTGCACCGCCTGGGGAACTCCTTCGGCTGCCTGGTGTCGGCTGCCCTGGGGTCGACCGTGCGCCGGCGGCGGCTCCGTACGTCCGGGGAAACCTCATCGGCTTTCACCCTTCACCCGCGGGCAGGCCGTGCGAGTGCCGGGCGGCCAGCAGGAGGCACGTAATCGCACTCGGCCACTTCTCCTTCCATGCCGCTGGCTTTTTGCCAGGCGCCGTCGGGGATCTTCCGCTCCGCGCGCCCAGATGGCTTCGTTGCGCTTCACAGCGATGGCGAAGTCTGCCCCGTTCGCCAGGGCCGCCCAGGCGACCTCCTTTGCGAAAAAGCCTGGGTCGGCACGGATTATCGGGCGGCCGAGGTCCTCGGGCAGGGCGGGGACAGCGCGGGCGATGAGCCCGGGAGCTTGGGGACGGGGGTCGGGCCTCCCCGAGCCCAGTTCGGCGGCGACTGCCCAACCGGCCGCTGCCCACACCGCCGGGTGGGGCCTGTAGTCACGCTGGCCGGCATAGTTGTAAGCAGTGCCTTGTTTCCTGGGGCCATAGACTTCGACGTCGGTCGGGCCCAGGTCGCGCAGAGGGCACTGATAGACGGTGGCCACCTCGGCGACGATCGGCCTCGCCGCCTCTTGGGGCAACCCTTTGACGTTGCGCCGCTTGTACAAAGT
>JBOGGK010000377.1:0-6037 GCA_050744045.1 Acidimicrobiales bacterium
TCCGAGGGCTGACCAGACCCACTTTTCAAGGAACGAGGAAGACACCACCATGGCGAAGATGAGTAGCGCCGACCTGCTTGACGCCTTCAAGGAGATGACCCTCCTGGAGCTGTCCGAGTTCGTCAAGCAGTTCGAGGAGACGTTCGATGTCAAGGCGGCCGCCCCGGTGGCCGCAGCCGCTCCCGCGGCCGGCGGGGCCGGCGGCGGCGAGGCCGAGCAGGCCGAGGAGCAGGACGAGTTCGACGTCATCCTGGAGGCCGCGGGCGACAAGAAGATCCAGGTCATCAAGGAGGTGCGCACCCTTACCAACCTGGGCCTCAAAGAGGCCAAGGACCTGGTTGACGGAGCGCCCAAGCCGGTGCTGGAGAAAGTGAGCAAGGAAGACGCCGAAAAGGCAAAAGCGCAGCTAGAGGGCGCCGGCGCCAGCGTCGAGCTGAAGTAGGAGCCCCGGCCCGGAGCCCGCCGGGGCAGAAGTGCTTGACCGGGTGCCCCGGCTGGCTTACCCTATCAGTAGGGTGCGAAGCCGCCGGCGCCGAGTACTTGCCGCGTCTGGGCTCGGCGTTGTATACTGATTGGTTGCCGTGCTCTTTCTGTTCGCGTCCCTGGATCTTTGGGCGGCAGTTTGGCGCGGGCCTGTGGCCCCAGTATCTCCCAAGGAGTAGTCCTTGCCCTCTCGCCCCGCAACCCGGGAGCGGTTTTCTTTTGCGAACCTCGACGAGGTCCTGCCGCTCCCGGATCTGATCTCAGTCCAACGCGGATCGTTCCAGTGGTTCCTCGACAAGGGCCTCGCCGAGGCGTTCCGCGACATCAGCCCCATCGAGGACTTCTCAGGGTCTCTCAAGCTCATCTTGGACTTTGACCCGACCGACCTCGACCTGCGCCCATCCCCCAAGTTCTCGGTGGAGGAGTGCAAAGAAAAGGACATGACCTACGCCGCGCCGATCTTCGTGCGGGCGCAGTTCCAAAACGCCAACACCGGCGAGATCAAAGAGCAGACCGTCTTCATGGGCGACTTCCCGGTGATGACCGACCGGGGTACGTTCATCGTCAACGGGACCGAGCGGGTGGTCGTCTCGCAGCTGGTCCGCTCCCCCGGGGTCATCTTCCAGCCGGGTCGCGACGCCAAGACGGTCGTCACCGGCACCGTCCACCCCTACCGCGGCGAGTGGATCGAGTTCGACGTCGAGGCCAAGCCGGGCAAGGAGATAACCGCCGGCTCGCGCGTCGCCCGCAAGAGGCGGCTCTCGCTGTTCACGCTCCTGCGGGCGCTGGGTTACGCCGACGAGGCGTTCCTCGAGCGCTTCGTGCGCCACTTCGAGTTCTTGGAGCCCCAGTGGGAAAAGGAAAGGGAACTGGCTCCCGCCCAGGAGGACGCCCTCCTCGAGATCTACAAGCGTGCCCGCCCGGGCGAGCCGCCTTCGGTGGAGTCGGCGCGCGCCTATTTCGAGAACGCCTTTTTCAACTCCAAGCGCTACGACCTCACCCGGGTCGGCCGCTACAAGCTGGACCGCAAGCTCGGCCCTGAGATCGGCAAGGTGGAGTCGCTGTTCGGCATCGAGCTCGAGCGCCCCGCCCCAGGCCAGACCGTCCTGTCCAAGAGCGAGGTCCTAGCCGCCAGCACCTACCTGCTCCACCTGGCCCAGGGCGAGGCCGGCTACCGCTTGGACGACCAGGACCACTTCGCCAACCGCCGCGTCCGCTCGGTGGGGGAGCTGATCCAGAACCAGGTGCGGGTGGGCCTGTCCCGCATGGAGCGGGTCGTGCGCGAGCGCATGACGACCCAGGACGTCGAGGCGATAACTCCGCAAACGCTCATCAACATCCGCCCCGTGGTGGCGGCCATCAAAGAGTTCTTCGGCACGAGCCAGCTCTCGCAGTTCATGGACCAGACCAACCCGCTGTCGGGACTGACCCACAAGAGGCGCCTGTCCGCCATGGGCCCCGGGGGCCTTTCCCGGGAGAGGGCCGGCTTCGAGGTCCGCGACGTCCACAGCTCCCACTACGGTCGCATGTGCCCGATCGAGACGCCCGAGGGGCCGAATATCGGCCTGATCGGCCACCTCGCCACCTACGGGCGGATCAACGAGTACGGCTTCATCGAGACGCCCTACCGCCAGGTCGTCGGGGGCCGGGTGACAGATGAGATCGTCTACCTCGCTGCCGACGAGGAGGAGGAGCACGTCATCGCCCAGGCCAACGCCAAGTTCGCCCCCGATGGCACGCTCATCGACCAGCGGATCCTGGTCCGCCGGGCCCCCCAGGGCCCAGGCGTCCGGGTCGGGGCAGGCGGCACCACCTACGGGACCACGAGCGAGGTGGACTTCGTGCCTCCTTCGGAGGTGGACCTCATGGACGTGTCCCCAAAGCAGATCGTGTCCATATCCACCGCCCTGATCCCCTTCATCGAGCACGACGACGCCAACCGGGCGCTGATGGGCGCCAACATGCAAAAGCAGGCTGTACCCCTGGTCTACCCCGAGGCGCCCTTCGTGGGCACCGGGGTGGAGGGCCGCGCCGCTCGCGACACCGGCGACGTCGTCCTGGCCGAGGGCGCCGGCCGGGTGGTGGAGGTCTCGGGCGAGCACGTCACCGTCGAGTACAAGCCGGGCGTGACCGACCGGGGGGGCCGGGAGCTCAACCGCAAGCTGTACCCCGTTTACAAGTTCCGCCGCTCCAACCAGAACACGTGCTTCAACCAGCGCATCGTCGTCGAGGAGGGCCAGGAGGTCGCCTCCGGGGACGTGCTCGCCGACGGGCCGTCGACAGAGGGTGGCGAGCTGGGCCTCGGCAAGAACCTCCTCGTCGCCTTCATGCCCTGGGAGGGCTACAACTACGAGGACGCCATCATCCTGTCCGAGCGGCTCGTGCGCGACGACGTGCTGAGCTCGATCCACATCGAGGAGCACGAGGTGGACGCCCGCGATACCAAGCTCGGGGCGGAGGAGATCACCCGCGACATCCCCAACCTTTCCGAGGAGATCCTGAAGGACCTCGACGAGCGGGGCATAATACGCATCGGCGCCGAGGTGGGGGCGGGCGATGTCCTGGTGGGCAAGGTCACCCCCAAGGGCGAGACCGAGCTCACCCCCGAAGAGCGCTTGCTGCGGGCTATATTCGGGGACAAGGCACGCGAGGTGCGGGACACCTCGCTCAAGGTGCCCCACGGCGAGTCCGGCAAGGTCATCGACGTCCGGGTCTTCTCACGCGAAGACGCCCATGAGCTCCCGCCCGGCGTCAACCAGCTCGTGCGGGTCTACGTCGCCCAGAAGCGCAAGATCACCGAGGGTGACAAGCTGGCCGGCCGCCACGGCAACAAGGGCGTCATATCCAAGATCCTCCCGGTGGAGGACATGCCCCACCTGGCCGACGGCACGCCGGTCGACATGATCCTCAACCCCCTCGGTGTACCTTCCCGCATGAACGTGGGGCAGGTGCTCGAGAGCCACCTCGGCTGGGCCGCCCGCTGGGGATGGGACGTCGACGGCGAGGGGCCCGCCCCCAGCGCCGACCGGGCCCGCAAGACGAGCCCCGTCGCCCACCCGGCCAGCTACGTGGCCACGCCGAGCTTCGACGGCGCCCACTGGGACGAAGAGGACAACGCCGGCAGGCACCCGACGATCAAGAAGATCTTCGAAAACCTGCACCCCGAAGCCCCGGGCACCGAGTACGGAGACCACGGCCGCCTCATCGGCCCCGATGGCAAGGCGACCTTGTACAACGGGCGCACCGGCGAGCCCTACGACAACCCGGTGTCGGTCGGTTACATCTACATCTTGAAGCTGGCCCACCTGGTCGACGACAAGATCCATGCCCGCTCGACCGGCCCCTACTCGATGATCACCCAGCAGCCCCTGGGCGGCAAGGCGCAGTTCGGCGGCCAACGCTTCGGCGAGATGGAAGTGTGGGCGCTCGAGGCCTACGGGGCGGCCTACGCGCTCCAGGAGCTGCTCACGATCAAGTCCGACGACGTCCTCGGCCGGGTCAAGGTCTACGAGGCGATCGTCAAGGGGGACAACATCCCCGAGCCAGGCATACCCGAGAGCTTCAAAGTGCTCATAAAAGAAATGCAGAGCCTTTGCCTGAACGTCGAAGTCCTGTCGACCACAGGCGAGCAAATCGAGATGCGCGAGCTCGACGAGGACGTGTTCCGCACGGCCGAGGAGCTCGGCATCGACATCAGCCGGCCCGAACGGGGCTCCGACGAGGAGGACGCCCGCCGCGCCAGCGAGAGGAGCTTTTGACCAGAATGTTGGACGTCAACAATTTCGAACAGCTGAAGATCGGCCTCGCCACGGCCGACGACATCCGCACCTGGTCCAACGGCGAGGTGAAAAAGCCCGAGACCATCAACTACCGTACCTTGCGCCCGGAAAAAGACGGTCTTTTCTGCGAGAAGATATTCGGGCCCACCAAGGACTGGGAATGTTACTGCGGCAAGTACAAGCGGGTCCGCTTCAAGGGCATAATCTGCGAGCGTTGCGGCGTCGAAGTGACGCGCTCGAAGGTACGTCGCGAGCGCATGGGCCATATCGAGCTCGCCGCCCCCGTGGTGCACATCTGGTACCTCCGGGGCACCCGTTCATGGCTGGCCTACCTGCTCATGGGCACTGAAGCGCGCGAGGAGCTGAAAGCCAAGCAGCTCGAAAAGGTCATCTATTTCGCGGCGAACCTCGTCACCTGGGTGGACGAGGAGCGGCGCCACGCCGACTTGCCCAACCTCGAGGTCGAGCTCAACGAGGAACTGGCTGACATCGTGCGCACGCGCGACCTCGACATCGACCGGCGCTACAAGGAGCTGGAGGAGGAGCTGGCCAAGCTCGAGAGCGATGGGGCCAAGGACTCCGAGCTGACGGCCCGCCAGCGCCAGGTCGACAAGGAGGTGGCCGCCATGCGCGACCATGCCGACCAGGAGTCAGACCTCGTCCGGAGGGCCTTCGACGAGTTCCGCGACCTCCACGGCCGCAAGATCATCGAGGACGAGATGCTCTGGCGGGAGCTGCGCGACCGTTACGGCGACTACTTCCGGGGCGGCATGGGCGCCGAGGCCATCGCTCAACTGATCGAGGAGCTCGACCTCGACGAGGAAGAGGTCAAGCTCCGCGGGGTGATCGACCCCGAGGAAGGCCGGCGCCACTTGTCGGTGCAACGCAAGCAAAAGGCAATAAAACGCCTCAAGATCGTCTCGGCGTTCAATCGCCGCGACGACAACGGCCGCAGGGTCAACGACCCCCGGGCCATGATCCTCGACGTGGTGCCTGTCATCCCGCCCGAGCTGCGGCCCATGGTCCAGCTCGACGGCGGCCGTTTCGCCACGAGCGACCTCAACGACCTCTACCGCCGGGTGATCAACCGCAACAACCGCTTGAAGAGGCTGCTCGACCTCGGTGCCCCCGAGATCATCGTCAACAACGAAAAGCGCATGCTCCAAGAGGCGGTCGACGCCCTGTTCGACAATGGGCGCCGTGGCCGCCCGGTCACCGGCCCCGGCAACCGGCCGCTGAAGAGCCTCTCGGACATGTTGAAGGGCAAGCAGGGCCGCTTCAGGCAAAACCTGCTGGGCAAGCGCGTCGACTACTCGGGCCGCTCGGTGATCGTGGTGGGCCCGACCCTGCGGCTGCACCAGTGCGGGCTGCCCAAGCAGATGGCCCTCGAGCTGTTCAAGCCTTTTGTCATGAAACGCCTGGTCGACCTGGAGCTGGCGCAAAACATCAAGTCTGCCAAGCGGATGGTCGAGCGCCGGCGGGCCCAGGTCTGGGACGTGCTGGAGGAGGCCATCAAGGAGCACCCGGTCTTCCTCAACCGGGCGCCGACCTTGCACCGCCTGGGCATCCAGGCCTTCGAGCCGGTGCTGGTGGAGGGCAAGGCGATCCAGATCCACCCGCTCGTGTGCACGGCGTTCAACGCCGACTTCGACGGGGACCAGATGGCCGTGCACCTGCCGCTGTCGGCCGAGGCGCAGGCCGAGGCCCGCATCCTCATGCTGTCGGCCAACAACATCCTCAAGCCGGCCGACGGCCGCCCGGTGACGGTGCCGACC
>JBOGGK010000378.1:0-2031 GCA_050744045.1 Acidimicrobiales bacterium
CAGCGGCGCCGAGCAGGCTCGCCGCTTCGCCCGTTACCCCGGGGCCGTGGGACGGGCGGCCGAGCTGGGCCGGGCCTGCGCTTTCGACCTCAAATTGGTGGCGCCGCAGTTGCCGCCTTTCCCCGTCCCGCCCGGGCATACCGAAATGACCTGGCTGCGCCGCCTCGCCGAAGAAGGGGCCGCCCGCCGTTACGGCCCCCGGTCAGCCCCCAGCCATCCCCGCGCCTATGCCCAGATCGATTACGAACTGGACATGATCGACCAGCTCGGCTTCGCCGGCTATTTTCTCATCGTCTGGGACATCGTCCGTTTTTGCAACGAGTCCGGTATCTACTGCCAGGGCCGGGGTTCAGCCGCCAATTCCGCGGTCTGTTACGTGCTCGGGATAACCAAAGCTGACGCGGTGAGGCTCGGGCTTTTGTTCGAACGCTTCCTGTCGCCAGAGCGCGACGGCCCCCCTGACATCGACGTCGACATCGAAAGCGAAAGGCGAGAAGAAGCCATCCAGTACGTTTACCGCCGCTACGGGCGTGCCCGGGCCGCCCAGGTGGCCAATGTCATCACCTACCGGCCGCGTTCGGCGGTACGGGACATGGGCAAGGCCCTGGGGGCGTCGCAGGGCCAAGTAGACGCCTGGGCCAAGCACATCGACGCCTGGGGCCCGCTGCCCGACCCTGCGGGCCCGGCGGGGCCGGCCGGCGGGGGCATACCCCGGGCGGTGCTCGACCTGGCTCGCCAAACGCTCGATTTCCCGCGCCATCTCGGCATCCACTCAGGTGGCATGGTCATATGCGACCGCCCGGTGTCCGAGGTGTGCCCGGTCGAATGGGCGCGCATGGCCGAGCGCAGCGTCTTGCAATGGGACAAGGAGGACTGCGCCCGAGCAGGGCTGGTGAAGTTCGACATGCTGGGCCTCGGCATGCTGTCCGCCCTGCACGCGACTGTGGACCACATACGGGCCTTTTACGGCACAGAGCTCGATCTCGCCGTCCTACCCCAAGAGCCGGAAGTTTATGAAATGTTGTCCCGGGCTGATTCGGTCGGGGTATTCCAAGTCGAGAGCAGGGCGCAGATGGCCACTCTCCCCCGCTTGCGGCCCCGCACCTTTTACGATCTCGTCATCGAAGTGGCGCTGATACGCCCGGGCCCGATCCAGGGCCGGTCCGTCCACCCCTACCTGCGCCGGCGCAACAATATGGAGCCCGTCACTTACCTCCACCCGGCGCTGGAGCGCAGCCTCGGGAAAACCTTGGGCGTCCCTCTGTTCCAAGAGCAGCTGATGCAAATGGCGATAGACATCGCCGGCTTCAGCGGCGCCGAGGCGGACCAGTTGCGCCAGGCGATGGGGGCCAAGCGCAGCGCCCGGCGCATGGAGGCCCTACGCGCCCGGTTTTATGCCGGCATGGCCGAAAGAGGGGCCACCGGAGCAGTGGCCGACCGGATATGGGGGCAGATGGCTGCATTTGCCAATTTCGGTTTCCCGGAGAGCCACTCGGTCAGCTTCGCCTACCTCGTGTACGCCTCGGCCTGGCTCAAGCTCCACTACCCGGCGGCCTTTTTGGCCGGCTTGCTCGACAGCCAGCCCATGGGGTTCTGGTCACCGCAGAGCCTGGTCCTCGACGCCCGCCGCCACGGCGTCGACGTGCGCCGGCCGGATGTCAACGCCAGCGGGGCGGCCTCGGTGCTGGAGCACGGCGGCGAGAGCGGCGACGAGACGGGCGGGGGCGAGGGCGGGGCGGCGGGGCGGGGCGGGGGCGGGGCGGCGGTGCGCTTGGGCATCTCCTATGTGCGCAACATCGGCGATGAGCTGTCCAAGCGCATTGCTGCCGGCCAGCCCTACGGGGGGATGGAGGACGTCGTACGCCGGTGCGGCCTGAGCGTGGCGCAGGCCGAAGCGCTGGCTACGGCGGGCGCCTTCGGTTGCTTCGAGATGAGCCGGCGAGAAGCGTTGTGGGCCGCCGGCGCTATCGCCCAGGCCAGCCCCCAGGCGCAGGGGCCGAGGCGGGCGAGAGCGGTGCCGGCGGGCGGGGG
>JBOGGK010000379.1:0-3866 GCA_050744045.1 Acidimicrobiales bacterium
CTATAGCGGGCACGGTGGGCGCGTCAGGGTCATTGACTCGCTCAATACCGGTACGGCTGGGCGGCTGCCCTGGAACGAGCTCGCCCGAAGGGTCGAGTGCCTGGAAGGCAACGTGGCTCTCGCCTGGGAGCTTGTCCCCGGTAACCGCTTCGGGATGGCCAAGCCCTATGTGCGCCGGCGGGGCGGCACCCCCCTCGTGACGGTCGGCGACCAGATGTTGGCGGTGGTCACCAAAGGCTCGGAGCTTGGCGAGGTGGGGCCGGGGCGGGTAGCCGGGACGATCCACTGCCGGGCCGGCGAGCGGGCGCTGGTGGCGGTGATCGCCACCGATAACGAGCCACTTTTCGTGAGCGAGCCCGACGCCGTCGACGCCCGCTTGGACAGGAGCATCCGCTCGTGGCAGGAGTGGAGCGACCTGCTCCCCGACGACGGCCCCTGGGCGCAGGCGGTGCGCCGTAGCGCACTGGCTCTGAAGACGCTGCTGTACGAACCCGGGGGTGCTATCGCCGCGGCCGCCACCACCTCGCTCCCCGAACGGATCGGTGGCGAGAAGAACTACGACTACCGCTACTCCTGGATAAGGGATTCGTCGTTCGTCCTCGACGCCTTCACGAACCTCGGCCTTAACGAAGAGGTGCACGGGGCTGTCTCCTGGCTCCTGTCCTCATTACGCAGGAGCGCTCCTGAGCTCAAGGTCTTCTACAGCCTCGGGGGCGGGGAGCCCGAGCACGAAGCCGAGCTCGAGGCGCCCGGGTACCGCTGGAGCCGGCCGGTGCGCTCGGGCAACTCGGCAAGCGGTCAGCGCCAGCTCGGCCTTTACGGCGACCTGTTCGACATGATCGCCCGCTACGTCGACGCCGGCCACGTCCTCGACGGCCCCACCGGCGCGATGCTGGCCACCCTGGCTGACCAGTGCTGCGACCGCTGGCAGAGCAGGGACTCGGGCATGTGGGAGCTGGCGGACCTCCAGCACTACACGATCTCCAAGATCGGTTGCTGGGTGGCCCTGGACCGGGCGTGCCGGCTCGCCAGCCAGGGGGATTTGCCCAGCCGCCACCGCCGGCGTTGGCTGGGCGAGGCCGCCGCCATCAAGCAGTGGGTGGACGTCCGTTGCTGGTCAGACGAACAGCAGTCCTATACGTTCTTCGCGGGCAGCGAAAAGCTCGACGCGGCCGTGCTGCTGGCCGGCAGGACCGGTTTCGAGCGCGGCCCGCGCCTTCGGAGCACCATCGAGGCAGTGGTGGGCCGGCTCGGGGAAGGGCCCATGCTCTACCGTTACAGCGGGATGAGGGAGGAAGAAGGCGCTTTCCTCGCGTGCTCGTTCTGACTCGTGTCGGCCCTGGTCCACAGCGGCCAGTACGGGCGGGCCCACAAGCTGATGGACGAGGCCGTCGGGCTCGGCAACGACCTCGGGCTCCTGTCAGAACAGGCCGACCCGGCGACCCACGAGCTCCTCGGCAACATCCCCCAAGGGCTCTCGCACTTGGCCCTGGTCAACGCCGCTCACGCCCTGGCCCGGGCGGCGCCATCTGAGCACCCGGTCTGAGGCCGGCCTTCACAGCCCCTGACGGACGAGGGCGGCACCAGTCAACTGACGGCCCGCCTTGGTCGAACTTGCCCCTCTGGGGCCAGGGTCGTGAACGGGCCCCGCTGGTTACCGACCACCCGCACGCATCGCTACGAAGCGTTGGCCGGCAGGTACCCGATCTGGTCGATGGAGGACGACCTCGGCGAAGACGATTGGCAGGGTTGGGAAAATCTGACTGCTCGCCTGGACGAACGCCTCCAATTGGTGGGCGACGACATCTTCGTCACCGACCCTTCCATAATCCGTCAGGGCCATCGTTTGAACCTCCACCCGGGCGCGGCCCGGCGCCGCCTTCGCCCGGACCTACTTGGCGCGCAGGTGCTCGCCGGCGCCGAGCAACGGGCGCGCCGACTCGAGAAGCCAATCGAGGCTCCGGCGCAACTGTTCGGGCGAAGTGTCGAGGGCGAGGTCGGCCTCGACGTCGGCGATGGCGCACGCCAGCACGAAAAGTAGGTCGTCAAGTTTCTCCAGCGCCTTGCGGGCAATGACCAGATCCGACTCGGCCAAGCCCAGCTCGCTTACACGCTTGCGGGCTTCGAAGTCACGCTGGCGACAACTGCGCCGGCAGTAGCGCCTCGGCCGGCCTGCACCGGGGAGCTCCTCAATGGGCCTGCCGCACCAAGCGCACCGTGCTCTCGGTGGAGCTTCCGTCACAGTGACAAAATTAGCCTACTGGGGGCGGCCCTGATTTGCACTGAGCCGGTGAAGTTGTACTTTGGTGCGGTGCCCCGGCGCATCGACATAGAGCTGACGAGCGCGCGGCCCGATGGCACCTGGACTTGGCGCGCCAAGGGGGCGCTCGAGCCAAGGGGGGCACTCGACGCCTCGCTGCTTTACAGCGGTGCCAAGGCCGGTGACGTCGTCCGGGCAGAAGCTGACTTCGGTATCGAGGGCATCACCGTGGTGGCCGTCGAGCCGCCTCGGCCGCCAGCGCCCGAAGACCCCGACCGCATCCATCTGCTCGAGCGGTCCGCACCCGCTCCGGTCACCACTCAGCTCGCCGGCCGGCCCCGGTTCGGGCCGGACAGGGCGCGGCCACGGCGCGCGGGCCCCGGTCGCAGCGGCCCCGACGAGGCAGTACCGAGCAGCACCAGAGGGGAGCGCGGTGCCCCCGGCCCCACTGACCGCCGCCCGGGTGCCGGCCACACCAGGAGGAGTGCCGGGTCTCGTCCCATGGACGGCGCCGGCCCGTCGCATGGTCACGAGGACAGGGGAAGCACGGGCGGGGGGCCTGGCCCGCGCGCAGGAGCCGACGGGCAGGCATATGAGGAGGGCGTTCTTTCAGCCTCTAGCGGCGCGAGGGCAGCCGGCGCAGGCGAGGGAGGTAAAGAAAGGGGCGCTCAGGGCCGGGGCGGTGACGGCCGGCGCGCTCAGGACCGAGACGGCGAGCGCTTCGCAAATCCGGCCGACCGGGTGGGCCGCAGCCGCGCTGAGCGGTCGGACCGGCCTGGTGCACGCCCGGGCGGGCCTGAACGAGCCGGTGCGCCCGGACGGTCGCGCCGGCTCGCCGTGGGCGACGCCCACCGCAACGCCATGCTGGAGAGCCTCCCGGTGGAGCAGCGCCCTATAGCTCAACAGCTCTTACGGGGGGGCATACCGGCCGTCCGGACGGCGCTTCACTTCGAGCGGGAACGAGCCCGGGACGAAGGTCGCCCCGAGCCCAGCACGGAGGGGGTGCTGGCTATCGCCGAGTCAGTCGTGTCCCGTGTGAAGGCAGCCGAATGGCGGGACCGGGCGGAGGCAGCGGTAAAGGCCGGGGACCAACTGGCTACGCGCGACCTGCGCTCGCTGGTCAACGGTTCCGAGACGGTTCGCGATGAGGCGTCCCGAGAGCTCGTGGTCACGCTTCGCGAAATGCTGGAGCACCGCGTCGAGGCCCACCGCAAGGCGTGGGCGGGCGAGGTGGCCAGGCACCTCGACGAGGGCCAAGCCCTACGCGCCCTGCGCCTGTCTGGGCGGGCGCCCGACCCAGGTGCGCGGTTCTCGGCCGAACTGGCTACCCGCCTCCGCGACGCGGCTGGCGCCGCGCTTTCGTCGTCCGCGCCGCCCGACAAGTGGGTCGCCCTGCTACAGGCCGTGGTCGAGAGCCCGGTCCGCCGCACGGTCAAGCCCGAGGGGCTACCCGTTCGGGCCGGCCCTGACCTGCTCGACACCGCCCGCCAGCAATGTGGTCGGGTGCCCGGGCTGGCCCCTCTGCTCGGCCTTCACGTGCCCCCTCCTCCCGGCCCGGCGCGCCCGGTGCCGGTCGGCAAGGGCCCTGGACGCCGCCCGGCCCGGC
>JBOGGK010000380.1:0-6439 GCA_050744045.1 Acidimicrobiales bacterium
ACCTTGGCCCTCCCGCCTCGCATGAGCGCGATCTTGATCGAGTTGTTGCGCTCCCGGTACAGGCGGTACTTCTTGGAGACGTGGTCGACGGCCACCACCGGGTTGCTCAAAGCCCTAGAGCTCCTCGGGCAAGCGCGCCTCGTACCTGCGGAACAGCCACAGGCCGAGCATGAAGATCGCTATGGCCCACACCACGAAGTAGCCATAATCGCCCCACGACACGCTCGACACCACGGTCCCGTGCACGACCTGGCCGGTGGTGTTGGTGTAGGTGAGCTTGTGGGCGCTCGAGGGTAGCGCCCCGTTGTAGATGAACGACTGGAACGCCAGCACGGCGTCGGTCATGGGATTGGCCTTGAACAGGGTGCCCAACGAGACCGTGTGCCCCAACAGGTGCAGGAACCGAGGGTTATGGAGGATTTTAGTGGCGTCGATGCCGCCGCCGATCACGTAGAACGGGTAGACGACCGGGGTGAGGAACATCCAGATGAAAAACAAGATGTTCGAGAAGTGGTTGACATCCCGGTAGAAGACGTTGCCGAGCGAGAAGATGAGCGCCATGCCCGTGGCGAAGACCGTGACCAGGGCGATGGTGACGATGGTCAGGGGCAGGAGCTCGAGCGCCCTGAAGTTCCCGTAGGCGGCCACCACCACGACAAGCAAGAGGCCCATCTCGATCAGGTGGGAGACAAGCTTGGAGGCAACGGTGGAGCCCGGGATCAGCTCCCGGGGGAAATAGGTCTTCTGGATGAGGTTCTGGTTGCCCAGCAACGCCCCCATCGACTCCATGATGCTGGACTGCCACACCGTCCACGGCAGCATGGCGGACAGGTACATGATGGCGTAGCTCTTCATGCCGCTCGGTATGCCCAAGATCGGCTGGATCTTGAGCAGGATGGAAAACACGATGGTGTAGATGGCCATATTGGCCAAGGGGTTGATCATCGACCAGCCCCAGCCGATGACCGAGCGCTTGTACTTGGAACGCAGCTCCCGCAGGGTCAGGTTGTAGAACAGCTCCCGGTACTGGCTGTACTCGCGGAAGCTGATGGCGGTCTTGGCCGTCGTGGTGGTGGTGCCGGCCCTCCTCCCCCGCCGGCGCCGGCCCGGCCCCGGTCCCCTGCCGTCGCCGAAGCCGGCGGGGGGGGCGACCTCTGGCTCGGCCGGCCACGCCTCCAGGCTGGGGGGGGGCGCGGTCACCGGCTCCGGAGCGGCCCGGCTCACGGCTCGACCCGGAACAGCAAGCGGTTGCGGTTCAGGTTGGGGTTGTAGTAGGGGTCGCACGACGAGCGGGGGCGCCAGCGGTCGTTGAACAGCGGCGCGTCGTCGGGGTCCTCCACCAAGCCCCGCGTCGACCCCTCGGCGTGGAAAAGGGCGGCGTCGGGCTCGTAGACGACCTGGTAACCGGCCTGGTGGAGGCGCAAGCAGTAGTCGACGTCGTTGTAAGCCACCCGGAGGCGTTCATCGTACCCCCCCACCCGCCAGTAAACACCTGGCCGGGTGGCCATGCACGCCCCGGTCACGGCGGAGACGTCTCGGGCCAGGTCGCCCATGCGCCACCAGTTGCCCCACTCGATCGAATTGGCGTGGCCGCGCCAGGCCCCGACGATTATGCCTTCGTGCTGGACCCCGCCGCTGGGCAGCAGCAGCCGGGGCCCGACGGCGCCCACCTCGGCCCTCATGGCCTGCTCGACCAGGCGGTCGAGCCAGTCGCTGGTCATGACCACGGTGTCGTTGTTCAAGAACACCAGGAGGTCGCAGCAGACGGACGCTGCCGCCAGGTTGAGCTGGCGGGGGTAGTTGAACTCGTGGGGGTAGCGGAGCACCCGTCCGGGCAGGGTGGCCAGGTACTCGAGGGTCTCAGGCTCGTCGCTCTGGTTGTCCACCACCACCAGTTCGAAGTTGGCGTAGACGGACTTGGAGACGACGCTCTCCACGCAGCGCTCCAGCAGCGCTCGGCCGTTGCGGGTGGGGATCACGATGCTCACCTTGGGCTCGCCCAGGCGCCTGAACCTTACCCGGTGCACGTCGAACCACGCCCCCTCCTCGGCCCACCCGCCCGTCCCGCCCCGGGCCTCGCGCCGGGCGAGCCAGTCCCCGAGGGCGCGCTGGGCCGCCAGCCACGCCCAGGGCTTGTGCTCGCCTACCGAGGCAGTCGAGCGAGCGTGCATCCGCCAGCTGTAGAGGCAGTCGGGTATGTGGGCGATGCGGTCGGTGCGTTCTGCCACCCGGAGCACGAGGTCGTAGTCCTGGCTGCCGTCGTAGTCGGGGCGGAGGCCGCCCAGGCTCTCCACCAGGGAACGCCGCAGGACGAGGAAATGGCACACGTAGTTCTGGCACAGCAACAAGTTGGGCGACCAGTCCGGCTTCCAGCGGGCCTCGGTGAGCTTGCCGCCCGGGCCCAGCTTGTCCTCGTCGCTGTAGACCATGTCGGTCGTGGGTTCGGCATTGAGCCAGCGCACCACCTGGGCGAGGGCGTGGGGCTTCAGCACGTCGTCGTGGTCCAAGAACCCGACGTAGTCCCCCGTGGCCAGGCCGAGGGCGGCGTTGGTAGCGGCCGAGATGCCCGAACGCTGCTCCAAGCGGGTGAGCTTGACCCGGCCGTCGCGCCTCACCGCCCGCTCCAGGGCGGCCAGGGTTTCGGGCCGCTTGCTCCCGTCGTCGGCCAAGCACAGCTCCCAGTTGGGATAGGCCTGGGCGAGCACCGAGCCCACCGCCTCCTCCAGCATCCACGGTTCGGTGTCGGCCACCGGCATCAGGACCGAGACCGTGGGCTGGTAGGCGGCGCCGGCGGCTTCGGCGCCGATGGCCGCCACCACCTCGGCGTTGCCCGGGCCGCGGCGGCGGTGCCAGAGCTCGTAGCGCTCGTCCTCGCTCAAGCTGTCCGGGACGAAAATGGCGGGCGGGTCGGCCACCGCCGGGGGCCGTAGGGGCACGGCGGCCGGTGGCCGGGCCGGGTGGGCGGGGAACCGCTCCATCGGCCACAACGGGGCGCCCGGGGGGTCGATGCCGACAGAGACCAAGGCGTCGCGCAGGGCACGCCGGTGCCTGGCCACCCCCCGGGCCCTGGCCGCGGCCATGGCCTCCGAGAACTCCTCCCAGGCGGCCTCGTCGCTGAGCAGTGCCCAGCCCTGGTGGCCCATCGTGGCCACGTCGGCCACGACCGCCCGCCCGCCCAAGCCTTCGAGGTCCTCGAGAAAGCTGGCGGCGGTGGCCTCGGGGGTGCAGAGCCACGGCGTCCCCGCCGCCATCGCTGCCGGCGCCCACGAAGAGACGCTCGTCCCGTGCCCGAGAGGGGCCGCCACCAGGCGGGCCTCGCTCAGCACGCCGGCGAGGTCGCCCCCCGAGGGAATTATTTCGGCCCCCACCCGGGCGGCGGCCTGGGCCAAGCCGGGCGTGGGCCAGTCGCTCACCACTTTGACTTTCAGGCTTATGTCCCGCCGCCGCCAGGCCGGGACGAGCTCTCCCAGGGCGCGCAAGGCAGGCGCCTCCGGGTCGCTGGCGACGTCGAAGCTGTCGGTCGCCACCAGGGCCACTCCTTCGCGGTCGGCGAAACCCTTGGCGACGCCCAAGCCGGGGAGGGCCGGGCCCAATGTGACCACCTTCACCCCCCTGCCCAGCCCGGCGAGCAGGCCGGCGTCGGCACGACTGGCGCACCAGGCGGCCTCGATGCCCTCCACCTGGCGCAGAAGGCTGGCCTGCAGGGCTTCGGCCACCGTCCCGGCCTCCTCCCGACGCCGGCTCGCCCCGGCCCGGGCCTGGTCGCGCCGGAACGGCAACCGCTCGCTGTAGAGCACGGCCAACGCCTGGGGCTGGGTTGAGCGCACTATCGGCCACAGCCTCGTGGTCAGGCCCTCGTCGCTCACCACCACGTGCGAGTAGTGGTAACGGCGGTCCCCGCACCACCCCAGCCAGTCCTGGGGCCCCGCCACCACCTCGACCCCCTGGGCGCGGTACCAGCCGGCATAGCGCTCGGCGCCGAAGCCGTCGGCGCAGGCCAGGGTGGCCCGGGTGGCCGGGCAGCAGGCCAGCGTCTCGACGAGCGGGCGCAGGCCGCCAGCGCCGGCCAGGGTGCCCGGGATGGTACCGGTCACCACCAGCACCCGGGCCGGGCACGCCTCGTCCCGCTCGGCCCAACGCCGGGGCCCGGCCGGGGCGGGCGCCGGTAAGAGCCCCGCCGGGGCGCCCACCCGCCAGGACGGCTCGTAGACGATGCGCCAGCCGCCCGAGCGCACGTGGGCGAGGACCTCCGCTATGCCGAGGCCCCGGGCACCCGCCTGGTCCTCGCCCTGGTCCCGGTCCCTGCCCCCGCCGCGGTCCCGGCCCCTGCCGCCCCCGCCCAGGCCCTCCAGGGCTCGGTTCGACACGGCTACGACCGGGGAGGCGCTGGCAGGCACGTCGCGGCGGAACGCCACCTCCGGGGCGGCAACGCTCATCCACGGCCCGAAGGGGACCACCGCCCCGTTCGGCGCGCTGAACGTCCCCGCCTCTACCACCTGGCCGTGCTCCCCGCAGAGCATCGGTACGACGGCACCAACCCCGAGCGGCCCGCAGAGCAGGTCGACCAGGGCGTGCTCGTCCGGCTCCCCGGGGCCGCCCGGGCCCAGCTCCCCAGCGACGAGCAGCGCCGCGGCCGGCTCGGGCCCGGCCCCAGCGCCGGATATCCAGGCCGAGAGCGCCTGGCCCAGGTCGCCGTCGTCGCCCGCGCTGAGGGCTGGGAGCCGGCCGGGCATGCTCAGCGGGCGGCCTTGCGCAGCCGCTCGTACCACTCCCGAGCCGGGGCGAGCGCCCGCATGGTCCTGGTCCCGTAGATGGCCTTCAGCTCGGCTTGCTGCAGGGCGGTCTCCTCCTGCAAGCGGTGCATCTCCCTCTCCGTCTCCTCCAACCGGCGGCGGATTATCACGTCCTGGCCGTGGACGGCCTTGATGGCCGACTCGACCGTCGTCTCGGCGGCCTTTTCGAGCAGGGCCGCCCGTTCCCCGAAATGCAGCCGCTCGGCCGCGAGGCGCTGGCGCAAGGCCCCGTTGACGGCCTCGAGCTCGGTGGCCCGCTCGGCCAGCGAGGGCCCGGCCTGCCGGTCGCGGCCGTCTCCGGCCACCTCGGCCGCCCTTTCTCCCAACCTGGCGGCCGCCTCGTCAAGGGACTGGTCCACTGTCGCCTCCAGTCGTTTCAGCCCCGGGGGCCTCCCCCGGCGGGCGAAGACATTGTCGATGACCGCCACCAGCTCGGACAGGCCGGTGCCCAGGGCGCTGGCGTCGCCGGTCCAGGCGGCGAACTGGCTCGCCGGGCTGCCCTCGGCAGCCAGGGCCACGTGCGGGGTGCCGAGCGCCCAGGCTAGGGCCATGAGGGCGCCACTGTGGGCCACGACCGCCTCCGCCGCCGCCACCGCCGCTGCCAGGTCGACTGGGCTCGCCACCGGCAGCGCCAGCGGGGGCCGGCCCGGCCACCCGCGCCAGTCCTCGGCCTGGTAGCGCGCCTCCTCGGCTTCCGCCCGGCGCGCCCGGAGCACCTCTTCTGCCGCCTCCACCGCTCCCGTCGCCTGGCTTTCGGCGCCGGCCATCCCGGGGAAGAAGCGGACGACCTCGGGCGGGCGGTCCCCGCCGGCCGCCTCGGCCAGGCGCTCGAGGGCCCGTCCCAGCTCCTCGCCCAGAGGGCCCTCAGGGGGTTCGCTCCCGTCCCCGTCCCCGTCCCCGTCCAGGAGGCTGCCTTCCACCAGGACGTAGCGCCGGGGCAGGCCCTCGACCACCCGGAGGTAAGCGCCGCGGGCAGCGAGGACGGGGCGGGGCAGGTGGCGGGCGGCCAGCAGGCACGGTTCGGGCACGGCGAACGGGGGGCCGATACTGAGCCCCGGCTCCAGCCCCCAACCCGGGTCGGGCGCCACCGCGACGGCGAGCGTGCCCGCCTCGCCGAGGGCCTGGGACGTCTTCTCCCCCGCCGGCTCGGGCGTCCCCGAGACGACGAGCAGGTCGAGGCCAGGCGGCTGGCCCGCCGGCTGCTCGGTGCCGAGGTGCAGGGCCGCCGGCTCCCCGGTGAACCCCGGTCCCGACCAGTTGGCCGGGGTACCCTGGACGAGCACGGGGCGCAGGCCGGGGCAACGGGCCGCCATCTCCGTGCGCAACAGCGACCCCCGCAGCGCCGCCACCGGGTCGAGCGCCTCCGCCCCCGCCCACCAACCTACGCGTAGGCGCGAGAGGTCGTTAGCTGCGGCCATTGCGGGCAGGTTACTACCAGGCGTCAACCGCCGGCCCCGCAAGGTCTCCCCAATCGCTGCCCAGCTGGGGGCGGCTGGCGCCGGCCCGGCTACGCTTCGTACCAAGGGGACCGAGGGGGCTCATTGAGGGGTGAAGAGGAACCACCGACCCATGCCATTGCCCCCCCCACCGAGCGCAGATGAGCTCTGACGCGGGGCTTGCGGAGCGCCTGGCGCCCGCTCGCCGGC
>JBOGGK010000381.1:0-2414 GCA_050744045.1 Acidimicrobiales bacterium
CCGTGGTCGTCTCGGACGGTGAAGGTGCGCCCGCCTTGGCCTTGGACGGCGAGCAGACCGGTGTCGCCGAGGTCGATCACGTCGCCAACCCGGACGCCGAAGGCCTCGGAGATGCGCAGGCCCATGATCCGCTGCAGCCAGAAGACGATCTGGTGGACGGAGTGGAGGTGACCGGCGATCAGGGCGCACTCGGCCAAGGTGAGCGGTCGGGGCTGGCTTCCGGCGGGTCGTCGGGCGAGGGCCTTGTCGGCAAGGGGGGCGTCGAGGCCCTCGGTAGGGTCGAAGCCGGGCGGGAACAGGCCGTTGGCCCGAGCGAACCCGAGGACCCGGCGCAGCACCCATAGGGCGTCGGCGACGTACCCCTGGGACAGGCCGCTCGGGGCCCGACGCTTGGTGGCGATGACGGCGACCGCCGAGGCGGGGAAGCGGACCGCACCCGTTGGGTCGCGGTACGCGCCGGGAAGCTGGCCGGCCCTCCAGCGGCGGCGGGCGGTTGGCAGGCTGACCCTCGCTGCCGCGGCGGCCTCGGCGAGGCTCACCTCCTCCCCCTCCTCCATCGCCACCCCGGCAGTGACAGCCACCATGGCATCTCGGCGCCCAGCAGGGCGCCGGCCGACGAGGTGGAGCAGCCACTCGTGCGCCATGAGATAGGTCAGCTCGCTGACCGTGGTCGTGCGAGGTGCGAACCAGGGAACCAAGAAGCCGTCGACGATGCGCCGGACCCGCTCGGCGCGCTCGGGTCCCCCACGTCGCAGGTCCTCGTAGGCAGCGTTCATCCAGGCGTTCGCTACCGAGGCGATGTCTGGCTGGATCTTGGCCGGTTGGGGCGGGGCAGACTTGGGTCGCCTCGTCGGTTTATGGGTGCGGAACCGCTCCGCGCCGGGCTGCCGTCGGCCTGCCTGCACGGCGGCGACGGCTTGGGTCAGCCAGGCTCGCGCGTCGTCCTCGGAGAGGAACGACTCGTAGCGACGACCCGAGGCGGCGGTCTTGTCCGGCACGCTCGCCCACCACCGTCCCCGGGTGAAGCGAAGACCCCCTTTGAGCGGTCGGGCCATCAGGTCGGCCCTCTCGTGGCGAGCGTCTCGGCCGTCAGCTGGCGCAGGAAGGCCAGCTGGTCGTCCTGGCGGGCGACCAGGTCCTCCAGCGCCGCCACCCGGGCGAGGGCCCGGACCAGCGCGACGGCGATGGGCTCGGGCGGCTCCCCCTCGTCCTCGGGCTTCCGGGCCGGCGCATCCGGGTCGGTGGGTCGGTAGAGGCCGGCGGCAAGGAGGTCGTCGAGGGGGATCGCCCAGCTGTGGCCGCGGAGACGAGCGTGGGGGAGCCGGCCTGCACGGCGCGCCCGGACGATGGTGTCCTTGCTGCAGCCGGCCAGGTGGGCGGCGTCCTGCTGGCTGACGAGCCGCTCGCTCACCGGCCTCCCCCTCCCCTCGCACCGGCCGGCCCTTGTGGCCCAGCGAGCGCTACCGGCCACGGTCCTCGGCCGGCGACGCCCCCGGGGGCAGCGGCCAGCGAACGGGCGGGCCGTGACGTCTGTCGTGGTCTGGGCCCGCATGGCTGGTCAGCCTTCCTCCTGGCTTCTGTCCGCCCGACCCCGGGGGATCGGGGCCGGTCGACTGGAGAAGGCCACACCCCTCGGCCAGAAGTCAAGGGCACAACGACCCTGCCGGCGTCGGGCCGGTGCCAGGCGGCTACAACCGCAAAGGCCAGGCCACGGGGTCGGCAAGCGGCGGTCGAAGGGACTTCCACGCCTGTCACAGGACCTTCTGCTCCCGGTGAAGAACCTTCACTCTGGCCGAGCTGACGGAGGTCGCGGCGAGGTGGAACACCAAGAAGTCCTCGTGGGCGGTGACGAGGCGCGGGATCCCGGCGGCCCGGGCCTTGCGGACCTGCTCGAGGGCGAAGAACGAGCTTCTCGGCACGAGCCGGTCGTCACGGAGCCCCGCCAGGAGGGCGACGTTGCGCTCGTAGAGCACGAGGCCGGCCTCCTCCCCGGCACGGACCATCGCGCCGGGGAGGTCGACGAGCTGTCCCCTTCGCCACCAAGGTCGCACGGTCATGGCGACCACGCCGTCGGGGCGGAGCAGCCGGGCGCAGCCGGTGAGGATCGCCCGCATGCCGTCGATGAGCCCGTCGAGGCCGACGTGGGCGAGGTTGGCCGGGTCGGTCGAGTAGCGGTTGTGGGACTTGGCGATGCCCCGGCCGGGGCGGGCGGTGACCCGGCCGTGCAGCGACGGTCCGTAGGGCGGGGAGGTGAGCACGAGGGCCACGAGGCCGGCGACCGAGGGGTCGACGACGGCGGCCACGTGGCGGGCGTCGCCGCAGGCCACCTCACCATGGCCGGCCGCCCCGTTGGCCCGGGCGTAGGCGAGGTTGGCGACCGCGAGATCGGCCCACTGCGGCTCGTACTCGACGCC
>JBOGGK010000382.1:0-1799 GCA_050744045.1 Acidimicrobiales bacterium
GGGCAAGCGCATCGGGCTGCCCCCGGGCGCCTACGACGAGCTGGACGTCGGCAGCCCGTTCGACTTCCCCCACCGGGCCCTGCTGTACTGCCCGCTCCACCTGCCCGAACCCCGCCGCCCCGAGTACGAGGCGGCCATGCTCGACGAGCTGGTGGCGCTGATCGAGGCGGCCGGGGGGCGAACCATGGCCTTGTTCACCAGCTGGCGGGCCATGAACGCCGCGGCCAGCGCGGTGCGGCCCCGGGTTCCCTGGCCGGTGCTCACCCAGGCCGACCTGCCCAAGCCGGCCCTGGTGGCCCGCTTCAGCGCCGAGGAGCAGTCGTGCCTGTTCGCCACCATGGGGTTCTGGCAGGGCGTCGACGTGCCCGGCCCGGCACTGTCGCTCGTCACCATCGACCGGCTCCCCTTCCCCCGCCCTGACGACCCCTTGCTCCAAGCCCGCCGGGACCGCCTCGGACGGGCGGCCTTCTCCACCATCGACGTACCCCGGGCCGCCACCCTGCTGGCCCAGGGCGCGGGCCGGCTGATCCGCTCGTCCACCGACCGCGGGGTGGTGGCCGTCCTCGACAACCGGCTCGGCACGGCCCGCTACCGCTGGGACCTGATCCGCGCCCTGCCCCCGATGCGGCGCACCCGCCACCGGGCCCAGGTGCTCGAGTTCCTGGCCCCGCTCCGACCGGACCCCAGCCAGCCCGCCGCCCTCAGTAGCCCAGCCGCTCCAGCGCCTTCGGCCGGGCCTGCCAGTCCCGGTCGACCTTGACGAACAGCTCGAGGTAGATCCCGCCCTCCAGCTGCTCGCGCACCCGGGTGCCCACCTCTTTCAAGACCGCGCCCCGCTTGCCGATCACGATCCCCTTTTGCGACTCCCGCTCCACCAGGATCTCGCAGCGCACCCGGGGCCACTCCCACTCGGTCACCCGGCATGCGATCGAGTGCGGGACCTCCTCGCGGGTAACTGCGAGTAGCTGCTCCCGGACCAGCTCGGCCACCCAGAACGCTTCAGGCACGTCGGTGACCATGTCGTCGGGGTAGAGCTGCGGCCCGTTCGGCATCCGCGCCACGAGCTCGGCCACGAGTGCGTCGACCCCCTCGCCGGTTAGCGCCGACACCGGGAAGATCTCATCTGCCCCGAGGTCGCTCGCGGCCCCGAGCTGTTCCAGGACCGTGGCACGCGACGCTGCATCGACCTTGTTGACCACGCAGACCGAACCCTTGCCGAGGAGGCCGGCCACGTACCGGTCACCTTTGCCCACCCTCGCCGTGGCGTCGACGACGAGGACCGTCACATCGACGTCGCGGAGTGCGCCGGCGGCGGTGTCGTTGAGGCGTTCGCCGAGGAGCGTGCGGGGCTTGTGTATTCCCGGAGTGTCCACGAAGACGACCTGGACCCCGGGCCGGTTCAGCACTCCGCGGATCTGGTTACGGGTTGTCTGCGGGACCCCTGAGGTGATGGAGACCTTTTGGCCGAGGATGGCGTTGAGCAGCGTGGACTTGCCTACGTTGGGTCGGCCGACCAGTGTCGCGAACCCCGACCTCATCGGCGTAGAACCCGGGGGCCGCTCACCGGGCGCCCGGGCTCGCCCGATCGCCGGGTGACGCTCCGCTGGCGGGGGCACCCGGACCAGGGCCGTTGCGTTCGGGGGCCGGCGCCGCCAGCGGCCTGCCAGGCCCACCGGATAAGGCCGCCCCGCGGGGAGCGCCGGGCGAAGCGGCGTCGATCAGCTCGGCCGGCTCGGGCTCGGGCTCGGGGCCGGACCCGCCGGCACCAGCGCCGGACCCGCCGGCACCAGCGCCGGACC
>JBOGGK010000383.1:0-5138 GCA_050744045.1 Acidimicrobiales bacterium
CCGCAACCCCCGCCGGCGCCGTTAGCCGAGCGGTACCCCGAGACTGGGAAGGGTGGCGCCAGGGCAAGTGACCCAACAAGGATCCGGGCAGGGGCCCCCCAGACGGCCCAGGCGACGGCCGAGGCCCCCCGGCGGGGCCGGCCCCGAGGCCGGGGATGCCGCGGACCCCACTGCCGCTGCCTACGCCTCGATGGGCGACCTCGTCCGGACCACTGTGGTCGAGGGCGGGCTGACGGTGGTGACCGAGCACATGCCCGATGTCGTCTCGGTCAGCCTCGGCTTCTGGGTGGGCACGGGTTCGGTTGACGAGCCCGCTCCCGTCGCCGGCGCCTCCCATTTCCTGGAGCACTTGCTTTTCAAGGGCACGGACCGCCGCAGCGCCAGGGAGATAGCCGAGGTGGTGGACGCGGTCGGGGGCGACATAAACGCCTTCACGACCAAGGAGCACACCGCCTTCTACGTGCGCCTGCTGGCCGCCTCGGCCGACCTCGGCCTCGACATCCTCTCGGAGATCACCTGGGCGCCCGCCCTCCGCCCCGACGAGCTGGAGGCGGAGCGCCAGGTGATCCTGGAGGAGATCCTCATGCACGGCGACGAGCCCGGCGAGGAGGTGCACGACGTGTTCAACCGCGCCATGTACCCTGGGCACCCCTTGGGCCGCGACGTGCTCGGCCTCGAGGAGACCGTGAAGGCAGCCACCCGGGACGACATCGCCGCTTTTCACCGCCACCACTACCGCACGGGCAATATCGTGGTCACCGCCGCCGGGCGGTTGGAACACGACGCGGTCGTCGACGGCGTGGCGAAGCGGCTCGAGCAGGCAGCGGCCGAGGTCGGCCGCGACGCCCTGCTCGGGGGCGGCCCGCCGCCCCGGTCGGCTCCCCAAGCCCCGTTCGTGCGCCGGCTCGTGGCCAACCGCCAGACCGAACAGGCCCACATCATGGTCGGCATGCCCGCCCTGGGCCGGGACCACCCCGACCGCCAGGTCCTGAACGTGCTCGACCACATCCTCGGCGGGAGCATGTCGAGCCGCCTGTTCCAGTCCATCCGGGAGGAAAGAGGGCTCGCTTACAGCGTCTACTCGTACCGTTCCGGCTACGAGGGCACGGGGGACTTCGCCGTCTACGCCGGGACCGCCCCCTCCCGGGCGGCCGAAGTGGTGGCGCTGGTTACCGAGGAGCTGGACAAGATGGCGGCCGGGGGGCCGACCGAAGAGGAGCTACGAGCGGCGAAGAGCCACATCAGGGGCGCTACGGCTCTCGGTCTCGAGGACTCCGGCGCCCGGATGAGCAGGTTGGGGCGCTCGCAGCTGGCCCTGGGGCGGGTGCCGTCCCTGGCCGAGCTCGACGCCCAGGTGGCCGCGGTCACGACCGAGGACCTCGCCCGGGTGGCGGCACAGGTGCTCGGGGGCCCCAGGGCGCTGGTGGTGCTGGGCCCGTTCGACGAGGACGCCTTCAGCGATTGGGACGGGCGGGGTTAGCCGTCCGTGCCCCCAGGGTTGGCCGTCCGTGCCGAGGCTGCGGCATTGAGCCCCCCGTGAAGGTCGGCGTCTTCGGCGCAGGGGGGCGCATGGGCAGGGCCGTGTGCGCCGCGCTGGCGGGGGACCCGGCCCTCGAACTGGTGGCAGCGGTGGACCCGGCCCACGCCGGCGAGCCGCTTGGCACTGCCGGCCTCACCGCCGCCGGCGAGGCGGGGGCGCTCACCGAGGCCGGGGCCGAGGTCGCCGTCGACTTCACCGTCGCCTCGGCCGCCATCGCCAACGCCCTTTGGTGCGCCGCCCACGGCGTCCACGCCGTCGTCGGGACGACCGGGTTCGGGGAGGACGGGCTCTGCCAGATGAGGGAGGCCTTCGAGGCGGGCCCGGCTAATTGCGTGGTCGCCCCCAACTTCGCTATCGGGGCCGTCCTCATGATGCGCTTCGCCGAGCTGGCTGCCCCCTGGTTCGAGACGGCAGAGGTGGTCGAGCTGCACCACGACGCCAAGCTTGACGCCCCTTCGGGCACCGCGCTACTGACTGCCCGGCGCATCGCTGCCGCCAGAGCGGGCGGGGCCGGGCCGGACGAGGGCAGGGAGAAGGCGCCCAGGGAGATGGTGCCCAGGGAGGGCGTGAGCGAAGAGAGCGCCGCTCGGGATGCTGACGCCCACTCGGGAGGAGACCGCGCGCCTACGGCGCGGGGCATGGAGGCCGCCCCCGGGGTACGGGTGCACTCGGTGCGCCTGCGGGGCCTGGTGGCCCATCAAGAAGTCCTTTTCGGTTCGCCGGGCCAGGTGCTCACGCTGCGCCACGACTCGCTGGAACGAAGCTCGTTCATGCCCGGGGTGCTCCTGGCCGTGAAGGAGGTCCCCCGCCGGCGTGGGTTCACCCTCGGCCTCGACACCCTCCTCGCCGTCTGAGGCCCCGGGCTCGTAGGGTGGCCACGAGCATTAGTACGCTGGTGCCATGTCGCAACGGAGGATGTGCTGATGCCCCCCCCAGGACGTTTCGGCGCCGTGGCCTGCGCCATGGTGACGCCCTTCGACCCCGAGGGCGGCCTCGACCTCGACGGGGCGGCCAGGCTGGCCCGCTGGCTGGTGGACAACGGCAATGACGCTCTGGTGGTCACGGGCACCACCGGGGAAGGCACTTGCTTAACTGATACGGAAAAAGTCCAGCTCTGGCAAGCGGTCCGGGCTGCGGTCACCGCACCCGTCATCGCCGGGACGGGGACCGCCAGCACCGCCCACACGGTCGAGCTGACCAGGGCGGCTGCCCAAGAGGGGGTCGACGGAGCCCTCGTGGTGGCGCCCTATTACAACCGCCCCTCCCGAGCCGGCATAGAGGCGCATTTCCATGCCGTCGCCGCCGCCACTGGCCTACCGGTGATCGCCTATGACATCCCCAAGCGCACCGGCCGTGAGATCGGCACCCCGACCCTGGCCCGCCTGGCCAATGACGGCGTGATAGCCGGGCTGAAAGATGCCGCCGGCTCGCCCGCCGCCACCGCCGCCCTCCTGGCCCAGGTGCCGCCCGGCTTCGAGGTCTATAGTGGCGACGACGCCCTGACGCTGCCATTGCTGGCGATGGGGGCGGTGGGCGTGGTCAGCGTCGCCTCGCACTGGGCCGGCCCCCAGATGAGCGAGATGCTTGCTTGTTTCGCCAAAGGTGACACCGAGGCGGCCCTCGGCATCAACCGGCGCCTGGTCGAGTCCTGGCAGTTCGAGACCAGCGACGAGGCACCCAACCCGGTACCCACCAAGGCGATGATGAGGGCGCTCGGGTTGCCCGCCGGCGAGTGCCGCCTGCCAATGGGCCCGACGCCGGCCGGCCTAGAGGAAAAAGCCAAGCAAGTCTGGGCCAATTTGCACGGCCGACCTGTCCCGGGCTCGTGCTGATGGCGACAGAGGCCTCGACTGTACGTATCGCGTTTTTGGGTGGGTTGGGCGAGATAGGGCGCAACTGCGCCTGGTTCGAGATGGACGGCCAAGCGGTCCTCGTCGACTGCGGGCTCATGTTCCCCGACCTCGAAATGCCCGGGGTGGATCTCGTCCTGCCCGACTTCACCTACATATTGGAAAATCAGCAACGGCTCGCCGGTTGCGTCCTCACCCACGCCCACGAGGACCATTCCGGCGCCCTCAGCTATTTGTTGCAAGAGCTGAGGCTGCCGATCTATGGCTCTCAACTGTCGTTGGAACTGGCCCGTAACCGCATCGAGGAGGCGGGCCTGCTCGAGCGCACCGAACTGTGCGCGGTCTCCGACGGGGAGATAAGAAAGATCGGCCCGTTCGACATCGAGTTCATACCGGTGGCACATTCGGTCCCTCACGGCTTTGCGTTGGCGTTCCACACCCCTATGGGCGTGGTGCTGCACACGGGGGACTTCAAGCTGGACCTGACGCCCGTGGACGGCCGCAGGACAGACCTGGCCCGCATAGGTGCGCTGGCGGCGGGCGAAGGCATCAGGCTTTTGCTTTCCGACTCGACCAACGCGGAGGAAGACGGGCGGACGCCGTCGGAGCGGGCAGTAGGAAGGGTGCTGGCCGATCTCTTTCAGGCCCACCGGGAAAAACGCGCTATCGTCGCCTGTTTCGCCAGTCACATCCACCGCGCCCAGCAGGTGGCCGACGCCGCTATCGCCTCGGGGCGTTACGTCGCCACCTTGGGCCGCTCCATGGCCCGCAACGTTGCCGTCGCCCGCGGCCTCGGTTTGCTGCACATCCCAGAAGAGCGTCTGGTGGACATAGAAAAGATCGCAGGCTTGCCGCCCAACGAAGTGTGCGTGATCTGCACCGGTTCTCAGGGCGAACCGATGTCGGCACTGGCGCTGATGGCCGCGGGGGAGAACAAGTTCGTCACCCTCGGGGAAGGCGACCTGGTCGTGCTCTCCTCACACGCCATCCCAGGCAACGAGTCCAACGTGGGCAAGGTGATCGACGGCTTGTGCCGCACGGGGGCCGAGGTCGTGCACTCGGACCTGGCGCCGGTGCATGCCTCCGGCCACGCCATGCGTGACGAGCTCAGGCTGCTGCTGTCGGTGGCCCGGCCGCGGGCTTTCGTCCCGGTCCACGGGGAGTTCCGGCACCTTTTGCACCATGCTCGCCTCGCGGTCGAAATGGGCGTCCCCCCCGAGGCTGTGCTGTTGGCCGAGGACGGCGACGTCATCGAACTGAGCTCGGGGGGGGTCGACTTCGCCGGGGAGGTGCCCGCCGGCTACCTCTATGTCGACGGCATAGTCGGCGACATCGGGCGCGGTGTGCTGAGGGACCGGCGCAAGCTGGCGGAAGAGGGCCTCATCGTGGTGATAGTGACGGTGGACTCGCGGAGCGGGGAGGTCCTGACCGGCCCCGAGATAATCACCCGGGGCTGGGTGTACGCCCCGGAGGCAGAGAAGCTGCTCGACGAGGCGCGCGAGGTGGTGCTGGCCGCCATCGAGGAGCGCCAGCCCCCCGACGGGGCGGTGGCCGACTTCGAGACCCTGAAGCGGCGCGCCCGCTCGGCCCTGGGCCGCTTCGTGCAGGAACGGACCCGGCGCCGGCCCATGATCGTGCCCGTCGTCATGGAGGTCTGACCCGCCCGGCGGCGGGGGGACTTGATAACGGTGGCGTCCCCGTAGGCACGCCTACGGGTTGGGGGCGCGGGCCGGCCGGATGGCATAGCC
>JBOGGK010000384.1:0-4964 GCA_050744045.1 Acidimicrobiales bacterium
TCCCACAATTCGTTGCCATAGCTGCGCCACCACTGGCCCTCCGGATCGTGGCTCTCGTACTGGTAGCGCACCGCGATGCGGTTGCCCTCGAACGTCCACAGGTTTTTGCGCAACGAGTACTCGAGCTCCCGCTCCCACTTTTCGGTCAAGAACCGGATGATCTCTTCGCGCCCGGAGACGAAGGAGTCGCGGTTGCGCCACACCGAGTCCTCCGTGTACCCGAGGGCGACCCTGCGGGGGTCGCAGGCGTTCCAGGCGTCCTCGGCGCCTTGCACCTTCTGGACCGCGGTCTGCTTGGTGAAGGGGGGGAGAGGGGGTCGTTCTTCAGTCACGGTGGTGTTTTCCTCCTGCGAGGAGCACTCATTTTTACCTCGCCACCGGCGAGCCTACCGGTCGGACCGCGGCTGGCGAGGCCGAGAGAGGGCCTCACGGGCCGGGCCTCAGAGGCCGGGCTCACGGTGGCGGGACGTGCCTCACGGCGGCGGCACGGCCTCTTGGCGGCCTCGGGCGGCGACATGGCAGGCCACGACGTGGTGGCGGCCGAGATCGAGCAGCTTCGGGGCCTCCACCCGGCAGCGGGCCTCGGCGATCGGGCACCGGGGGTGGTAGGGGCAGCCGGCGGGTGCTTCGGTGAGCACGGGCTCGCCAGTAGCCGATCTGCGCCGGCCCGCCTCTATCTCGGGGTCGGGCACGGGCACCGCGTCCGCCAGCGCCCGGGTGTAGGGGTGGAGGGGGGCCTCGAGCACGGCTTGGTACGGCCCTGACTCCACCACCTCGCCCAGGTACATGACGGATATGACGTCGCTCATGTGGCGGACCATGGCGAGGTCGTGGCTGATGAAGACATAGGAGAGCCGCAGCTCGTCCTGGAGGCGGACCAACAAATTGATCACCTCGGCCCTGACGGAGACGTCGAGCGCCGACGTCGGCTCGTCGAGCACGAGGACCTTGGGCTCTGCCGCCAGGGCGCGCGCGATCGCGACGCGCTGGGCCTGGCCCCCCGACAGCTCATGCGGGTAGCGCTCGCCGAAGCGGCCGTCGAGCGCGACCATCGCCAGCAGGTCTCCTACCCGGGCCTGGCGCTGCGGGCCGCTCGGCACGAGCCGGTGGACGGCGAGGACCTCTCTCAATGCCGCCGAGACAGTGAGGCGCGGGTTGAGCGAGGAGAACGGGTCCTGGAAGACGAGCTGGATAGCCCGGGCGAGCGAGCCCCGCCTGGTGCCGTCGCCGGTGGCTCCGCCCGCCAGCTCGACCTGTCCGGACGTCGGCTGCTCGAGGCCGACCAGCAGCCGGGCGAGCGTCGATTTGCCGCACCCGCTCTCGCCGACTATCCCGAGCGTCCTCCCTTGCTCCAGGGCGAGCGACACTCCCCGCAGGGCGCGCACCTTTCCTCGCCGTGACGGGTACTCTTTCACGACCTCGGTCGCGCTCAGCACTATTTCCGCCACTCTTGCGGGTTCCTCCAACAGGCAGCGGACGCCCCTCCGCCCCGGTCGAGCAGCGGGGGTTCCTCTACCTCGCAACGCTCTACTGCGAACGGGCAGCGCGCCCGGAACGGGCACCCCGGCGCGAGGCGCAACGGGTCCGGTGGGGTGCCGCCGATCTGGGTGAGGGGCTGGCGGTGCGCGGTTTCCCGCCGGGGGAGAGACCCGAGCAATGCCATGGTGTACGGGTGGTTCGGCCGCGCGAAGAGCTCGCGGGTGGGAGCGCGCTCGACGACCCTCCCGGCATACATGACAAATACCCGGTCGACTATGCGGGCGACCACCCCGAGGTCGTGGGTAACCCATATGACGGCCATGCCCGTGCGGGCCTGGATGTCCTCGACGAGCTCCAGGATCTGCTGCTGGATGGTGACGTCGAGCGCCGTGGTCGGCTCGTCGGCAATGAGCACGCGCGGGGAAACAGCGAGCGCCATGGCGATCATGGCTCGCTGCAGCATCCCGCCCGAGAGCTCATGCGGGAACGCCCGCTCCACCCGCTCCGGGCTGGGCAGGCCAACCTGGGCGAGCACTTCCCGGCAGCGCCTGCGGGCGCTCGTGCCGTCGACCCCGTGGGCGCGCATCGTCTCCACGATCTGGGTGCCCACCCGCAGCAGTGGGTTGAGCGAGGTCATAGGGTCCTGGTAGACCATGGCGATCTCGGCCCCGCGGACCTTCTCGATGTCCTTTTCCCCGAGCCTGCTCAAGTCCTGCCCGGCATAAGCGATGCTGCCCCCCAGTAGCCGGAGCGGCGGGTAGGGGAGCAGTTGCAGGACCGAGAGCACGGTCAGGCTCTTACCCGAACCGCTCTCGCCGACGACCCCCACCTTCTCGCCGGCGAAGACGTCGAGGTCGACCCCGCGGACGATCTCGCCGGTGTGACCCCGCCGGCCGAGGCCGACCGCTACGTTGCGCAGCGAGAGCAGCGGCCCGCTCGGCCGCCCTGTTGGTTGCGTATTTAACTGTAGAGCGTCGCTTGCTGGCAAAGCCGGTGCCTCAACCCGATGGCAGCGCTGAACGGACCACGAGACGTGCCGGGACCGGCCCGTCCTGGACGGGCACCCCCGGCCAGGCGCCGTCCCCCGGCGTGATCGAGCCGAGCACCCTCGGGCCGGCAGCCCCGGTGCAAGAGGGGATCGTGGCCGGGACACCCGAGAGGGTGAAGAACCCGATGAGAGCGAAAAGGAGTGCTTCCTTGGCCGCTTCGGGGACCCCCACCTCGTCGGTGCGCCTGATAGTGGGGCCGGGGAGGCGCCGACGAAGCTCCTTCATGAGCGTGAGGTTGCGGGTGCCGCCCCCGGCCACGAGCAGCTCGCCGAGGCCGAAAGGCACCAGGGCGGCCGCGACCATCTCGGCCGTAGCCGCGGTCAGGGTTGCCAGCAGATCCTCGGCCTCGACCGTCTGGGCGCCGAGCCGGCTGGTCACGTAGCCGAGGTTGAAGTGCTCCTTGCCCGTCGACTTGGGCGGCGCCAGCGCGAAGTATGGGTCGTCCAGCAGCCGTCCGAGGAGCCCGGGTTCCACCCTTCCCCTTGCCGCCCACGCTCCGTCGCGGTCGTATTGCTCGCTCCCGTCCGAAAGCCAACCCACCGCCGCGTCCAGGAGAGCGTTGGCGGGCCCTATGTCGAACGCGATCGGGTCGCGCTCTGGGAAGGCGACGGTGATGTTCGCGATCCCGCCCAGGTTGAGCGAGCCACAGACGGTGCCCGGCTTGGGGCCGAACAGCATTGCGTCGAGCAGGCTCGCGAGGGGAGCCCCCTGGCCGCCGGCGGCGATGTCGCGGTTGCGGACGTCGCTCACGACCACGGCCCCGGTGCGTTCGGCGATCCATGCCGGTTGCCCGAGCTGGAGCGTCCCCCTGGCCGAGGGGCCTTCGACCCAGTGGTAAACGGTTTGGCCGTGCGAGCACACGGCGTCCGCGCCATGGTGCTTGTCGATGAGCGCCTTAGCCACCTGGCCGAAGAACTGGCCGATGACGACGTCGAGCCGGCAGACCTGCTCGGCCGTCGTTGCCGCCGGGGGCAGCATGGAGCAGATCGCCTCGCGAAGCGCCGCCGGGTAGGGCACGGAGCGGTGCTCCACCAGCTCGCAGGCGACCGTCTCACCGGCGAGCTCGAAGTCGGCGAGCAGAGCCTCGACCGCGTCGAACGAGGTTCCCGATGTGATGCCGATCACTCGCATGCTGCCGCCCTCAACGGGTGCGCGCCCGGGGGTCGATGGCGTCGCGGAGGCCGTCGCCGACGAGGTTGAACCCGATCACCGCTATGACGATGGCCACCGACGGCGCCGCCAGCGTCCACCAGGCGCTGGACGCGAGCGAGCTCGATTGGCTCACCATTTCCCCCAGGGACGCGGTCGGGGGCGGGGGGCCGAGCCCGAGGAAGGAGAGGCTCGCTTCGGCCAGGACCGCCCAGGCCAACGCGAGGCTGGTCTGCACCGCCACGATGCCGGCGACGTTCGGCAGGATGTGGCGGAACAACAGGCGGGCGGGGGAGAACCCGAGGACGCGCCCGGCGCGGACGTAGCCCGCCTGGCGGAGCGCCAGCACCGGCCCGCGCACCACGCGCACGAAGATCGGTATGTACCCGACGCCTATGGCGATGGCGCTGTTCAGCCAGCCCGGCCCGAGCGCGGTGACGATCGCCAACGCGAGCAAGATGGCGGGGATGGCGAACAAGATGTCGGTGAAGCGCATGACCACTAGGGACGCCCACCGCCCTACGTAGCCGGCGACGACCCCGGCCACCGTGCCCACGACCCCCGCGATGGCGACGGCGACGCAGGAGATCTCGAGCGAGACCGAGAGGCCCTGGAGGACCAGCGACAGCAGGTCGCGGCCGAACTGGTCCGTCCCGAAGGGGTGGGCAAGGGACGGTGGCTTCAATGAGGCGAGCGGGTTTTGGAACTGAGCGGGGTAGGGCGTAGCGCCGAAAGCAGCCAAGAGGGCGGCCAGGATGATCACGCCCATAAGCACGCAGCCAACCTTGCCGTTCCCGTTGGCCCACAGGCTGGCGAGCAGCGACCGCCGGCGAGGGCGCTCGGCGGGCGCGCCGGAGAGCACCAGGGACGGCTCGGCGACGGTCACGAGCGCGTCCTCGGGTCGATCAAGGTGTACGCGATGTCGGTGAGCGCGTTCACCACGATGAACCCGGCTGCGAAGATGAGGGTTACGCTCTGCACGACGGGGAAGTCCCGCTCGTTGATCGAGGTGATCAATAGCCGCCCGAGCCCGGGCAGGACGAATATCTGCTCCACGATCACCGTCCCGCCGAGGAGGTAGCCGAGCTGGATGCCTGACATCGTCACCACCGGCACGAGCGCGCCGAGGAACAGGTGCTTCCAGGTCACCGCCGCTTTGGAGAGGCCCTTGCCGCGTGCCGTGCGGGCGTAGTTGAGGCCGACCACCTCGAGCATGGCGGCCCGCGTGGTGCGCATGATGGCAGCGCCGATCCCGAGGCCGAGGGTGAGCGCAGGAAAGAAGATTTG
>JBOGGK010000385.1:0-25243 GCA_050744045.1 Acidimicrobiales bacterium
CGCAGGTCGAAGGCGGCCTCGGCACCCAGCGCCGCCGCCCTCTCGACCACGCCCGGATACCGGGCGAAACGGCGGGCCTGCTCGGCGCCCGAGCGCAGGTGGGCGGCGGCCGACGCCGGCAGCCAGCCGTCCATGTCGTCGAGGCTGCGCCGGCCCCGCACGGCGGCCATGGCGCTGGCCAGGCGGCCCCGCCCCAGCCGGTGGTAGTGGACGTTGTTGGTGACGACCACGTCGGCTCCGCAGCGGCAGGCCAGTTCGACCAGGGCGTCGTTGCGGGCCGAAGCCAGGGGCTCGCCGTGGTCCCAGATCTCGACCGCCACATTGGCGCGGCCGAAGTGCCGCTGTAGCTTCAACAGTTCCGCCCGCGCCGCCGCCGGGCCCGAACGCAACAGCGCGGCCGGCACCGGGCCTTTCCGGCACCCGGTGAGCACGAGCCAATGATTGGCCGCGCCGGTGGTCTCCTCCGGCACCGCCGGCATGGGCGGGGCCGGTCCGCCTGACATGGGCCCCGACATGGGCCCCGACATGGAGGCTGTGGAGAGGTCCACTTCGGCACCGGCGCCGATGGCAGCCAGAAGGGACAGGTCGGCCAAGGGACGTCCCTTTTCCCGGCCCAAGAGGTGAGCCGCCGAGATGGCCTTGCAGAGCCGGGCGTACCCGGTGGGGCTCCGGGCTAGCACCACCAGATGGGCACCCTCGGGGTCGGCCACCCCGGCTTGAGCCCGGGTGAGGCCCAGCGTCAGTTCCGCCCCGAAGACCGTCGCCAGGCCCGCGGCGCTCGCCTCCGCGGCGAAGCGGACCACCCCGTACATGCCGTCGTGGTCGGTCAGGGCCAGGGCTTCCAGGCCCAGGCGGGAAGCCTCTTCTACGAGCTCGTCGGGGTGGGAGGCACCGTCTAAGAAGCTGAAATTGGAATGGCAGTGCAGTTCGGCGTAGGGGGCTCCTTCACCCACCCCACCATTTTACGAACACGCGTTCGTACTAGGCAAGGGGTAGGTAGTGCTGCCTCCCGCTAGGCGAGGGGTTGGTGGCGCTGCCCCGCCGGCCCCGCACGGACTGCCCGTCAGGTGCACCACCCCCACGGCGCCGTGTCCCAAAGAGGCCACAAGCCCTCCAAGTTGTGGCTGGTCGACGTCGCCACCGCCACGCCCCAGATAGCCCGACGGATGGCGTTGACCTTCATGTAGGCGGACCATCCCCACCACGGCGGCCGCTTGGGCGGCCACCGCCTCGCGGTCGGCGTCGGAGGCCCTGATGGAGGCACCATACCCATCAATGTGCCCATCAATCTCGGCCACTTTTAGCAGTCTGCCATGCCGGCGGGCGCCTCGGGCAACGCTCCCGGCGCCTTCCCACCATCCCAGTCCGGCTCAGTGCCGGGGCTCATAGCCGGGGCGGGGGAGGTGCCGCCGCCGGCCTCGCATCCTTCGCCAGTCGACGTCGAGCCGGTGGTGTGTCGCTGGCATCTGCCTGCCGTTGGCCGTGGCGGTGGCTGACGGCGACGCCGGCCACGCATATCGCTCCGCGCGGCGAGACGCGCCTGAGCGCCACTTTCTCGGTGACCACCCCGCCCGCGTAGGCGGCCGCAGCCCCCACACACAACGTCGCCCCGTCGTAGCTGATCCGCCCGAGCCCGTCGCCCGGGTGGCGATGGTGAGCACTGCTACCCCGGCGAGAGCGATCGCCGCGCCGGTGAGGATGTTGCGTGATAACCGCTCTTCAAGGGCCAGCCTTGCCAGCCGCGCGGATCCCGACGAACGCCGACGCCCACAGTGTCACGCTGACCAGCCCCGCGGCGACTGCCGGCGCGTTCCCCCGCCGCCGCCCGGTCTGGGCACCTCCGGTGGACGATCCCGTTATCCACCCATTGAGCGTACGCGGCGGCCACTTCACGCGACGAGCGTAGACCTCGGAAGCTTCAACCCAAATTGAAGCTTCCTCGGGTAGCATCTCCGGTTGTGCTTGCCGACGCCGACCTCTCCGCGGTCGCCACCCTCATGAGCGGGCAGCGCGCCAGCGTCCTGCTCCAACTGCTCGCCGGGCGGCCGCTGGCCGCCTCAGACCTCGCGGCCGGCGCCGGTATGTCCGCCTCCCTGGCCAGCACCCACCTGGCCAAGCTGCTCGACGGCGGCCTGGTCCGCGTCACCCAGCGAGGCCGACGCCATGAATATCGGCTGGCCAGCCCGCAGGTGGCCGAGGTTATCGAGGCCATGCTCAAGCTCGCGCCGCACCGCCCGGCCACCACACTCCGCCAGTCGCACCGCGGCCGCACTCTGCGCCACGCCCGCACCTGCTATGACCACCTCGCCGGCGAGCTCGGCGTCGGGCTCACCGACGCGCTGCAACATCAACACCTGCTCCAGTGCACCGACGGCGCGTACACCCTCACCGAGGCTGGCCACACCCGCCTGCGCGACCTAGGCATCGACATTGACGCCCTGCGGGGCCACCGCCGCGCCTTTGCCCGCCCCTGCCTGGACTGGACCGAACAGCGGTCCCACCTCGCCGGCGCCCTCGGCGCCGGCATCGCCGCACGCATGCTCGAACTGGACTGGGTACGCCGAGCGCCCGGCAGCCGCAGCCTGCACGTCACCCCGGCCGGTCGACACGCGCTGCTCGAGCACTTCGCCCTCAACCTCCCGCTCCGCCAAACCCAAGGACAGCGCGGCGGCGCAGACGAACTTCCGTGACACGCGAGAGCCAGTCGGCGTCGGCCCTCCACGTTGAGGCCCGCCGACAGGCGGCGCTGAGCGAAACCAGTTGCTTGGGGACTTCCCCACGTAAGGCTTCTTGAGCTTCACGTAGCCTCCGGGTCGCTGGCACAGAGCTGTCCTCGTCCCACGACCATGGGCGGCGGCGGTCGGCCCTCGCAGCCGGCCGCGGTCGGCCGGGCCTCACCGGCCGGCGGTCGCCGTCGCCGTCGCCGTCGCCCGGCGGCCTCCCCGGGCGGCGAACCCGTCGAGTGCGAGAAGGACCTCTTTGGCCTCGTAGACCCGGTCCCGGTACCGGCCGGTGACCTCCTTGAGGACCCCGTCCTTCAATTGACTTGCGGCCCACGGCCCAGTTCGGCGTCGTTCCATCGGACGCGGCGGTGGCCCTCATCGAAGCCCGAACAGGCAAGCCCACCGCGGCGCCTACCCCGTCCCACGCCGTCGCCGCCGCAGTGCCGTCCCCTCTTGGTCCGGCTCAGGGCCGAGCTCATAGGTGGGGCGGGGGAGGGTGCAACCGCCGCCCGCCTCGCACCCTTCGCCAGCCGACGTCGAGCCGGGCATCGTCGTCGCCCTTGCCCGGCAGCGGCGAGGGCGGGAGGGGTAGCCGGCCCTCGGCCGCTTGGGGGCGGCCGGGCGTGCCCGCCCGGGGCACCAGGCCCGTGGCAGCTTGGGGTAGCCCGGCGCGGGCGGGCAGCTTTTCGGCCAGGGCGTCCGAGAAAGGCGGGTAGCCCCACCACGGCGTCAGGCCCACCGGTCGCGGTGGGCGGGCCTCGCCGATCACCAGCGCTGTCCCCGGCGGCAAGCTGTGGACCTGGTCCACGGGCATGCGGGCCTGGCGCCGCCAGGAGTAAGTGGTCTGGGCGGAGGGCCGGGCGGCCCACCACGCCGAAGTGCTGAGCGAGCGCGTAGGTACGTCGACCTCGCCGGCCAAGCGGGAGACGGCCTCGAGCGTCCTCAAGTCGCCGATCCCTGGTAGCAACACTTTGGTACCGAACAGCGAGAAGAACCCCTCCGCCTCCACCCCCCATCGCCTCCTCGCCTGGGACAGGTCCTGCAGGCAGGCCGCGACCAGCAGGCCCTGTCCGCCGGCCTCGCTCACCATGGCCGGCAGGTCCGGGAGCGGGGCGACGTTAGCTACCTCGTCGAGGACCATGGTGACGGGCAGGCGCAGCACCCCGCTGGCCGCCGCCCGGTGCGTGGCTGCCCGCAGCTGTTCCAAGAAGGCGACGACCACCGGCGCCACCAGCGCCTGGTGGCGGGCGGGGGCGCAGACGTATATGGTGTCCGCCCCGATGGGGAACCGGGCGGGGTCGAAGTTGGGGAACTCGGCCAGGTCGAGCGCCCGGAACGAACGGTAAGCCGCCATGGTCCCCGCCGCTGTCGAGAAGATCCCGCTTCGTTCGCGCTCCTCGGTGGCGGCGATGCCCACCAGCACCTCGGCGGCGACCGTTGCGTTGCCGCCGCGGGCGCCGAGGACGCTGACCGGGGTGCTCAGGTCGTGGCGCAGCACCCAGGTCATCACCTGGCGCACGCCGGCACCGGCGAGGGCGGCCGCGTGCAGGAGTGGGGCGAGGAGGGCCTCCGCCCGTTCGGTCCAGTGGGCGCTTTCGCCGTAAGCGGCGTGGGGGCGCGCCGCCACCGTCATCACCCGTGCCGTGACGAGCGCTTCTTCCCACGAAATGGCGGCCTGTACCGGGGACCACCTGATCAGTTCGGCCCCCGGCGGGGCCGCTACCGTACCGGTCGGGTCCAAGACCCAGCACCGTCCCAGCCGGGAGCGGCTGGCCAGCGTGGCCTGGAGCACGTCCGGCTTGGTCGAGGTGACGAGCACGGGGCCGGGAGCGGCGAGCACGTTGGGTACCACGAGCGTGGAAGTCTTGCCCGACCGCGGTGGGCCGAGGACGAGCAGCGCTTGTTGGGGGCCGGCCCAGATAAGCCGGCGCCCATCGGTGCCCACGTAGAGCTCGGGGCCATTCACCGCCAGGTTGGCCCGCATGTCCGCCAGGCCCAGCTCTGGCGCCCACAGAGCCGTGCCAGCGTGTTCGCGGCGGTGCCGGCGAGCTGCCCACATACTTAGATGCTATTTCATTTTGTCTCATGTGCGAGCCCGCCTGCTTTTCACTGCCCGTTGGACAAGCAGTGCTGCCCGAGCGCGCCCGGCACGTCCCCAGGGCGTGGTACAACATTTGGTACTATGGAGCCTATGGCAATCACTGCTAGTGAGGCACGCCGGGCATTGTTCCCTCTCATCAAGAAGGTGAACGAGGACCACGCCCCCATCGAGATCACCTCGAAGCGCGGCAACGCCGTGCTCATGTCTGCTGACGACTATGCCGCCTGGGAGGAGGCTGCGTACCTCTTCCGGTCACCGGCCAATGCCCGTCGCCTGCTCGACGCCGCTGAGGCCGCCAGACGTGGCGAGACGACCGAGCAGCAGCTCGATCGCTCGTGAGGCTCGTCTTCACCTCACAGGGTTGGGATGACTACCGCTACTGGCGGCAATGCGACCGTACAGTGCTAAAGCGTGTCAACCGCCTGCTCGACGAGGCCATGCGGCACCCCACAGGCGGGATCGGTAAGCCGGAGCCGCTGAAGTACGGCATCGGGGGCGCTTGGTCCCGGCGCATCACTGAGGAGCAGCGGTTGGTGTACGTCGTCGTTGACGGCGACCTGGTAGTTCTCCAGGCGCGCTACCACTACGGCACATGAGGCAGCGACCTGCCCCCGAGCCCACCCTGGCCTCGGTGAGCGCCAAGCCCATATCGAAAGGACCGGCGCCAAGGTGCGCGCTACGAGAGGTGTTGGGCCAGGTAGGCCAGCGAGGCCGGGTAGCGGTACTCGATGCGGCCATGGCCACCTTCGAAGAGCTCGTAGTGCACGTCGGTAACGCCGACCTCGGCCAGGGCGTTTCGCATGGCCAACGCCCCGATCTCGAGGTACCACTCGTCGCTCTTCCCGCCGTCCAGCCAAATGGCGCGCAGGCCCCGCAGCGCCTCAGTGTGCTCGGCGACCATGCGTACCGGGTCCCAGGCCAGCCACCGTGCCCATACATCTGCACGTAAGCGCCCGTCGTGCGGGTCGAAGGGCAGCACGGGTGTCCCGTCGGGCTCGGCCGAGAAGCAGGCCGACACCCCGAGCATCATGAGCAGGGTGTCGTCAGCGGGCTTGGTGAAGGCGACCCGGCCACGAAAGTCGTCCCACCACGCCTCGATGGAGCCGTCGTAGTCTCGCAGGAACCGGACTGCCCTGGCGAAGACGGGGATGTAGCAGTACTCGTACAAGGAGTCGCCGGCGTGGCTGGCCAGCCCCCCGAAAAGGTCGGGCCGGAGCATAGGGGTGATCATGGCGCCGAACCCACCGCTCGACTTCCCGTGGAGGCCGCGGTGCTCGCGGGCAGCCATGGTGCGGAAACGGCCGTCGATGAAAGGGACCACGTCGTCGCAGAGGTAACTGTGGTAACGCCCCGTGCCCGCTGAGTCGACGAACTGCGACCCGCCGTAGGCGGTCCAGGCGTCCACGAACACCACGATGCAGGGCGGGGCGTTGCCGCCGGAGAACATTTCGTCGGCCATCTCGAGGAAGGTCAGCCGGAAGGCGCTGCGGTTGCCCGCCATCCCGAGATGGCCGGTGTAGCCCTGCAGCACGTACATCGACGGGTACCTGCGCCCACCGTCGCCGGCGTAGCCTGGAGGGAGGTAAACCCGCAGCGGGCGTTCGGCCGGGTCACCCAACGGGTTGCCCGCGAGGCTCGGTGCCGGGACTGTCAGATCTTCGACTCTTCCCGCCAGCTCTTTGGACCACGGTAGCGGCACGTCGCTCTCCTACCAGCAGGCGCCGTGGGGGGCACGGCGCCGTCCCCCGGTAAAGGCGGTACCGGCGAACCTCATCGCACTCGACTTTAGCCGGGCCGCTCGGCCCCGGTGACCCTCTCGGCTCCCACCGGAAGGCGACTCTCGCCGACCTTGCCGATATCCAAAGCCAACTCCCGAGCACCGTTTAGCCACAGCGGCGGCATCCAGTAGTCCCGCTGCGTGGCGTCAGTCCGTATTCCAGGACCACAAGGTCCCCGAGCCGACCTCCGGCGACCCTGCGTCAGTACCTGGAGCGCAGGCGCCGGGCGCTGTCCTGCAGCAGGGGGAAAAATAGAGCCCGCCATCTCGAGCGCGTAGCCGGCGGCCATCTGGGCGAGTTGGTAGAGGCTCTCCTGGGCACGGCGCCTCCACGAAGTTCCATCCGTCCGCTGCTCAGCCTTGGCAACCTCGGCGGAGCGGGCGGGGGTGACCTTGAGGAGGGCTTTGGCCGTCTCATGGCGGCTCGCCGGCGTCCGGGTACCATGGCTGCGTGTGCGGCCGGACCACCTCGACAATGACGGCCGCCCAGGTTGCTGAGCTACTAGACGTCGATGAGGTCGTTCCCCCCGAGTTGCCGATTAGCTCGAACGCCACGCCCGCCCAACCCGTCTACGTAGCGGCTGTCGCTCTTGACGGTCGCCAGAGGCTTGGTGCCTTACGGTGGGGGCTCGTGCCGAGTTGGGCCAAGGGCCCGCGTAGTGGCTCGAAGCCGATTAGTGCCGGCGCGGAGACGGTCGCCGCTCTGCCAAGCTCGGCGCAGCGTATGTGGCCCCAAATGCAGGCTCAACATTGCCCGATAGGGGCAAAGGCAGCCCTGCGCTGACAGCCGTCAACCGACCGATGTTGGAGCAAGGGACGCTTGCGGCACCGGCTCGAGGGCCATGACGGTGCTGGGAACGACCACAGCGCTGGCCAACGGGGAAGTGGCTGCCTCCGGGGATGGTACCGGCGTCCTCGTGGTCGGTGCCTACAACGCGGCGCTGACCATTTCCGGTGGCCGGATACCTCGACCTGGTGAAACCGTGCTGGCTGCGAGGGCCGTGTGGGAACCGGGCGGGAAGGCTGCAAACCAAGCCGTTGCTATAGCGCGCTTTGGGGTGGCTTGCGCGTTGGTGTGCCGCGTCGGCGACGACGAGCTCGGGCGCCAAGCGGTCGAGGTGCTGGCTTCAGAAGGCCTGCCGACGGAAGGCCTGCTCGTCTCGACAGGGCGCACCGGCCTAGCAGTGGTGTGCGTAGATTCGTCGGGGGAGAACTCGATCAGTGTCGTGCAAGGGGTGAACGCCGAGCTGTCGGTCGACGATGTGGACCGTGTGCTGGCGTCGCTTCGCCTCGCGGCCCCCGTAGGCTACGTGGTCGGCCAGCTCGAGTGCGGAGCCGAGCTGGCGCTAGCGCTGGCCCGCTATACCAGGGCGCGAGGGCTCCGCTTCGTGTTGAACCCGGCGCCCGCCCTGCGTCTGGACCCGAGGGTGTACGACGCGGTGGATCTGCTCACTCCGAACGAGCACGAGCTCGCGACGCTCACCCGGGATGCCGGCCTGCCCGAGGACGCCAGTGAAGAGGTACGTGCCCGAGCGCTGCTGGCCCTCGGTGTCGGTGAAGTCGTCGTGACTCTTGGCGCTGCTGGTGCGCTTTGGGTTAGCCGTGAGCGAGCGGTCCGAGTCCGCGCGCCGCATGTCGAGGCGGTGGACACGACCGGTGCCGGTGACGCGTTCACCGGAGCCCTCGTCGCTTCGCTCGTTGCCGGCCAGACCATGCGCTGTGCGGTCGAGCGCGCGTGTCGGGCTGGTGCCTTCTCTGTCACCAAAGCTGGAGTTTTTGCCGGCCTCGGTCGCGAGATGGACACCTTGCCGACCGTTACGCCGGGTACGCCCACCTCGTGGCGGTGACGTCCGGCGAAAGGGGTTCTGCGCCACAGCTCACCGCCTCCAGATCTAGCCCAGCGCTGTACGGGCGCCGGCGGCCAGCGCCTCGGGCCCCCTCCCGCTGCTGCGCTCATCTAAGGTGTCCCACTCTTCAGGCTCGGCTAGCAACGGCCGGTTCGGGTAACCTGGTGCCGGGTAGACGATTGTGGGACTGGAAGACAACTTAGTTGCGGGGTTCCCGCAGGTAGTCTGCCCACCGGCCAAGCCCTTGATGAGGGTCCCGGATTTCCAGAAGTTGTTCCTGAGCGCCAGCACCGCGCAGTTGGGCGCACAGGTCACACTGCTCGCCTTGCCTCTCGCGGCCATCCTCAGCCTCCACGCGAGCGCGATGCAGGTTGGCGTCCTCGCCGCGCTTGGTACTCTCCCTTACCTTCTGGTAGGGCTGCCGGCAGGGGCATGGCTGGAGAGGGCCCGCCTGAAACGGGTGCTCTCGTTGTCGGCGCTCGGCCGAGCGGTGGTGCTCGGCTCGGTCCCGCTACTCTGGGCGCTTCACCAGGTCGACATCGAGGTCCTGGACGTGATCGCGATCGTCGTTGGGCTCATGAGCACCTTCTACGATATCGCGTGGCAGTCGTACCTCCCTTCGCTGGTGGGCACCTCGCGCCTCCACGAAGCGAGCTCCCGGCTCACCATCGCTAGCTCTGGCGCGCAGCTGTTCGGGCCGGGCCTCGCCGGGTACTTGGTACGAGCGCTGTCGGCGCCCGTTGCGCTCCTCGCCGATGCCGTGGGGTTTGTGGTGGCCGCCATATCGGTACATTCGATCCAGGCCAACGAACCGGCGCCCGCCGGCCCTTTGGGGGAGGGTGGCGTAGCCAAGCGGGTGGCCGAGGGCCTCGCCTACGTGACCCGCCACGAGCTGCTCCGCTGGATCGCCGTAGGGACCGGCACCTGGAACTTCGCCGGCACCGCCCTCAACGTGGTGTTGGTGCTCTTCGAGGCCAGGGTGCTGCACTACTCGGCCGGCACCATTGGGCTCGTGTTCTTCCTCGGCAACATCGGATACGTGATCGGGGCGCCCCTGGTACGCAAGGTCACCGCCCGCCTGGGAGTGGGACGTACCATGTTCCTCGGCGCCACCCTGGGCGGTCTCGGTCCTGTGCTCCTTCCCATGGCGCGGCCCGAGGACGCCCTGGGCCTCTTGGTCGCAGGGTGGTTCTTCCGGGCCCTCGGTTCGCCTTTGTACATGGTCAACCAGGTCAGCGTCCGCCTTGCCATAACACCCGCCGAGCTGACCGCGCGGATGACCGCCACCATGAAGTTCTTCGTGATGGGGGCGATGCCCGTGGGCTCGTTCCTCGGAGGTGCGCTGGCCGGGGCGATAGGGGACCGACCCACCCTCTGGGTCGTCGCTGCCGTGGCTGCCGCTTCGGTCCTGGCCACTGCGCTCTCCAAGGTCCGTCTTCTCTCCGTCCCGCCAGAGAAACTGCGCCCGGGCACCGTGGCGCTCCGCCAGGCCTAAGCTAAGCTAAGACCTAGGCAAGATGGCTGGCGTGCTCCTTGGGCAGAGCGGGGGCGATGATGTCGTAGATGCCGCTCTCGGGTGCCTTGTTGCCGACGGCGACGACGTCCTTACCTCTGACCCCGAGGACCTCAGGGCATTAGCCGAAGCCGCGGGCGTCCACGTCGACCTCGTGCCGGTGTGAGGATGCGGTGGGGCCCGTGGGTGGGAATAATATACGTTGCGGCTCTGCGTTGCGGCACAGGCCGAATTGGCGTAGGCCGAAATGCTAATAGCAGGCGATATGCGTGGATCTGGGTTGTAAGTCCAGCTTCTTTACGTAACAGGACGATACGGAGCGACGGGACATGACCGGGCCCCGCCCGCAAGGGCCGGCGAGTGCCGTCCCTCCGGGCTCCGTCATCCCGGTCTTTAGGCCATTTCGTCCCACCACTCGAGCACCCTGAGGGCCCGGAGGGTGTTCCAGCGGCTCGGTGTGCCCTTACCGCCTTCGAGGTCGAAGTGGACGGCACCCGGGTGGATGCGGTCGAGGAGCCACCGGCCGTCGGGCTGCCGCTTCGACCGCACGACCGCGACCGCCTCCGCCATCCGGGGATCCGGGCCCGCGCCCGACCGCCGGAAATAGTCGAGGGCCCGCAGTACGTCGTAATGCCAGTAGTACGGAAAGGCGAACTCGAGATATGCCAGCTGGACGACGTCCCCTGTGCTCTTGCGGCGGAACAGGCACCGCTCGAGCAGGTAGTCCTCACCGCTTCGGCGGGCCGCTCGCACGTGCGCGTGCCCGCCGGTCGCGCGCTCGAACTCGAGCAAGCCGTCCAGCACGTTGATCGTCGTGTCGAAGGAGGACCGGACCGACCCGTTCTCGGCCTCGCAGTTCCATCCGCCGTCAGCGAGCCGCTCGCCGACGACCCGCTCGATGACCGCTCCGACATCCATCCCGAAGTACGCCCCGGTCTCGATCGTCCTGCCGTTGATGCACGGCTCGACCTCCCCGTCGAAGTACCGCTGGCCAGCGTGCTCCCAGCGCCCGTTCTCCGCGACGAGCCTGATCGCACGGCGGCGGGCTCTGACGCCGGGCCAAGCCCGAGGATCTGCAGGGTCTGGAGCGTGTGCATCGTGGCCGTCCAGGGTTGCCCCGGCCCTCCGCCGGCGTAGGACGCCGGGAAGCAAGCGCCTCCTGCCCAGAGCCCGTCGGGGCCCTCCAGGGCGAGGAGGCGTCCGCCCCAGCCATCGCGCTCCACCCGGGCTCGTTCGGCCGCCACGTCGTCGGCGGACGCGTTCGTGAGATCCCGCAGCGCCTGCCAGCGGATGGCGGGGTCGCCTTCGAGAAGCCAGTCGACAGCGTCCATGGCCGAAGGCTACCCAGTTGCCGACAGCCGACCTGATCGGTCGATGCGATGCCCGCGGGCCGTTCCGGGTGCCGAAGGCGCTGCAGGCCCGGACTGGGTTGCCTTCCCGTCGCGCCCGGCCGCTGTTTTCGATGGCCCTTGCACCCGCAAGCCCCCGGTGCACCAGGAATGTAGCCAGCCATTCGAGGCCGAGCGGCCTTAGGTGGCCTTGGCGCCGGCATGGCGTTGGCGTCGCGTAGTGGCCGGAGCGTCGCCGTAGTGGCCGGAGCGTTGCCTACGGCGGTCCCGACCGGGGCGGCTTACCCCCGACGTGCGCGGGGGGTTTGCTCGGAGCGTCGATGGCTAGGTTTGCGTCATGGTCCGCTCGCACCTCTGGGTCAGGGGCCGTGTCCAGGGAGTTTGGTACCGAGGTTCGTGTGCCGAGCAGGCCCGTGCCCTCGGCGTGGCCGGCTGGGCCTGCAACCTGCCAGACGGTCGGGTCGAGGTGGTGGCCGAAGGCGAGGCGGGCGCGGTCGAGCGCCTAGTGCAGTGGTGCCGTCAAGGCCCGCCGTCAGCGCTCGTGGCCGGAGTGGAGGAGGTTGCCGAGCCGCCCGAGGGCCTCGCTGGTTTCGTGGTTCGCTGACCACGCTTCGCGGCCGGCGAAACAGAGGCAGTGCTGCGTCGTCGGCCTGCCAGCGCAGTGGGGCACGATGGTGGTCGCGTTGGTTGGGCCGCTGAGCTTCCCGATGGGGAAGGCACCCCGGCTTAGTATGCGGGGGGTGCAGATCTCGGCCAAGGTTGACTACGGGATGAGGGCATTGCTGGTGTTGGCTTGCGCCGAAGAACCCATGACCGCTGACGCCATCGCTGCTGACCAGGACCTGCCTGGCAAGTTCCTCGGGGTTATCATGAACGACCTGCGCCGGGCCGGGATAGTGGAGAGCCACCGCGGTCGAGAGGCCGGCTACAACCTCGCCCGTCCCGCCTCTGAGATAACGGCCGCAGATGTCATCCGTGCATTGGAGGGCCCGCTCGCTCAAGTGAGGGGGGTGCGGCCGGAGACGGCCAGCTATGAGGGCGCAGCCGAGCACCTTCAAGAAGCCTGGATCGCGGTGCGAGCGAGCCTTCGGTCGGTGCTGGAGCACATGACGATTGACGAGATCAAGGTGGGAGGTTTCACTACGGAGGTCGCCAAGTTGGTCGCTGACCCCGACGCGTGGGTGGGACGCCGGCTGGCCTGAGGTCACGGCGGCCGCGTGGTGTGCTCGGGGCGACGACACCTGAGCCTCCGCCGGGCGCTCGTGGTTCCCGGTCCGGGTCTGGCCGGGGCCGGCGCCACGAGCTCGGTGTCTCCCACCCCTGGCTTGGAGCAACACCCGGGGAAGAGCCCGCCTCCGTTCGTGGTGGGCCGGGTCCTCGACCTGGCTGCACGGCTAGGTTAGGGGGCTGTCGTCGCACGCGCTCAGATGGCCACTAGTACCTCGGCGACTCGCCCATCTCCTACTGGCTGTGCTGGAGCACGAACCGGCCGCTGTAGCCGCGCGCCGGGGCCGTCGCTACTCGAGCCCGCCTACCCCGCCCGGCGAGCCGCGCTGCAAGTCCCGCAACGCCCGGTAGGTGAGGAGCCGCAGACCGGTCCGGCCAACAAGCGAGCTCAAGTACCTATTTGCAGTAGCGATGTCGTGGTCCTCGACGCGGGCGGGCCAGTCGGGTATGACAGCCCGGAGCTCTTCAGTATCGCGAGCAGGGCGGAGCACGATCTCTGTCACGCCGGGGGGCAGTTCGGTCAGGACCTGGTCTATAGCCGCCCTCGCGCTATGACCTCTGGGTGGCCGGACCAGGCGGTCCGGCGAAAGCACGCCCGCTTCGGCAGCCAACTGGCGGAAGGGGAAGCCAACCTGGTGCTGCTGGACCGCTCCAGCGAGGCGCAGAGGGAGCCGGAAGTCTCCGGCCAGCTCCAGGGCTACGTCGAACAGCTCCGGCCGCAGTTCCATGGCGCCCAGGTGGGTGGACAAGTGGCTTACGTCGAAACCCCAGTAGATGGCTCGCTCGACCTGGGCGCGGCACTCCCTATGCACTTCCTCGACGTCAGCGTGCTCCCACAGGTCGACCAAGGTGCGGGGGAAACCCCCGTCGCCGTCCAAGAGGGAAGGCGCGTGCGTTACCGGTCCCCATCGGTAGAGGTCGTACTCGGCATTCAGCGTTAAGTGCGCCCCCACGTCCTCCCCTCTATAGCTTGCCGCTGCCTGTCTCGCCCATGGTCCCGGGACAACGAGCCCCGCGGAGGTCGCCACGCCGTTGCGGAGGGAGTCGTATATGGCCGAGTTGGTCGCGTGGCTCACCCCCAAGTCGTCACACGTGATGATCAAAAGCCTGGCATCTGGCGGGCAACCCAAGGCTTCCGCAAGGGATGTCACCTATGGAACCGTACTAGAGCGGCCAGCGCTCGACCCCCAGGGGCCACCGAACGCCGTCCAGGCCGGCGGGCTTCGCGTTCGGAGGCGCCAAGGCGGTCTCAGGCTGCCCGACTTGGCATTTGGAGCTCCGTGGCCCGTGCCTCTGCGCGGCGCGAGGCCTGGGCGAGCGCCACCCTGGCGTGGGCTATCCCGACCAGGCCAGCCTGGCGGAGCCGGCCCCCGAGCTTGAAGCTCGGCATCCCCGACGGCTCCTGTCCGAGTGGCAACTGGTGAGTCTGGTCGGTTGGCGGCTCTAGGACGTCAACTAGCCGGCTAGGCCGGGGGGACCGGTCGACCGCGGCGCGTTCCTCGACTGGGATAGCCGGTAGCTGCGGCTGCCTGGCTCTGGCTCGCTGCTTTTCCATGTAAGCCATCATGCACGGGGGGTGTGACCGTTATCCTCAGCGAGGGCCACGTCGCAGCCAGCACACGAGGATCCCGGGTGGGCCTAAACGCTCCTGCACAGAGCATCGAGTGCGGACGGGTCTCAGCGGGGGATTTTGGTGAACTTGTACTCGTTGAGGGCAGGAAAACCGTCGACGAGGTCGAGCACCCGGTCGATCGTGTCCTCGGCCAGTTTGGCGTCCCCGTCCGGGCGGTCCATGAGCCTCACGAAGACGGCCTTGCCGTCAATGATGAAGGTCGGGACCCCGAAGATGTCCCATTGCCGGACGGCCTCTTCGTGTTCGGCGCGCGCACGTTCGGCCGGCCAGCCGCTCAGGGCCTCTCGCAAGATGGCGGCACCGTCCAAGCCGATCCCTTGCAGGGTCGAGGCGATGACCTGGTTGTCCCTCAGGTCCTGGCTTCGGTCGTGCCGGGCAGTGAAGAGAGCCAAATGAGCGTCCAGGAAACGGTCTGGGTGCTGCTCCCGCACCACTATCCCCGCCAAACCGGCGACCACTCCAGGTTTGCCCGAAGGGTCCTCCCAGACAGGCGGGCTCCCCTCTTCCAGGTGGGCCTGTGCCAAGGAAAAGTACCTGAAGTGGACGTCCCAGTCAGCCCCGGCCCGCAAAGCCACCACCAAGTGCTCATGGGCGTTGCGCGCAAAGGGGCAAAGGTAGTCCCACGTCACATCGAAAGAGTTCGTCACGTTGTCTACAACGGCACGTTGACGGCCATTGTTCCCGGAGAGCATGGCCTAGAGGACGAGTGAGCGCGACCAAAGCCGGGACCGAGTAGGTGCTCATCTGCCACCGGAGGGACCAGCGGCCGCATCCGGGCCGCCACCTCCCCGAGCGCCGCCCCGAGGAGGGCGCCCGCGATGATGTCAGAGGCGTGATGGACCCGGACGTGCACCCGGCTGGACGCGACAACGACGGCTATAAGGTAGGGCAAAGCCTCGGCAGGTGCCGAAGCCCAGCCCCCCGGCCAGCCTTGCCGCGCCTCTTGCACCGGCGCCCGGCCGCCCGCCCAGGCTCGCCGGCGCCCTCCGGTCACCCCGTTCTCGAGCGTGGGCGATTGCCCGCCCCTGGTCGCCGAAGCCGGCCGCGCCCGCCAACGCCGGCGGCCCCGGATCAAGGCCGCGGCGAAGAAGGCGGCGCTCGCATGACCGCTCGGGAAGCTGCTGGTACGAGGTATTCGCAGGGGCAATGGTCGCTGCTCGGGGCCCACGGGCCGATGCCGGCGGAACGCTGACTTGACCAGGCCGTTGACCAGGAGCGACTCTGCCCCGAGAGCGGCTCCTGCCCGGGCTAGGGGCCGCCACCCATGGCCGCTACGCCATCCCTCCAGGCCGCCCCAAGCCAACCACACCAAGCTGTGCTCCCCAGCGGCGCTTGCCCCGTACATGAGCCTGTCGAGCCAGGGACGTCCTCGCAGGTGCTTCTCGAACCAGCTGTCGACCGTAAGGTCGAGCCGGTTGGCAATGTCTCGCCAAGAGGAAGTCCCAACACTGCGGGTGCGGCGGTGGCGCCCGCCCGCGCCCATGGTCAACCGCCCCTCAGCTCACGTCGGTCAGGGGGAGCGAAAACAGCTGTTCGTTGGCTTGCTCCTCGGGCACCGGCACCGATTGTGCCAGTGCGGGCATGGCAGCGGTCGCGGCCAGGGGGACGAGGGAGAGGTCACCGCCCATGGATGGGCAGTACGCGTGGTAACCGCACCAGGCGCAAAGGGGCCCCGGCCTAGGACGGAAATCCTCCAGCAAGCAAGCCCGCTTCACCGCCGCCCAGATTGCAGCCGCCTGGCGCTCCAAGCCGGATATCGACTGGTCCGAAGGGATGCTGCAGATCGCCGTGGGCTCCCTCAGGTGGAACAACTGCACCCGAGCGGGCCGCTTTCCGAGCACTTGCTGGCACAAGAAGGCGTAGAAATGGACACCTCCGAGCCTGGACTGCTCCTGAGCTTGACCGGGGGCCCGGCCCGTCTTGTAATCGGTCACCACCAGCTCCCCGTCGTCGTCTAACTCGAGGCGGTCGATGATGCCGCGCAGGCGCAAGCGGTTGACCTGCGACCTCGTCCCGCAACCTCCGGCGTCACCGGCTCCGTGCTTGTCGCTGGCGTCCCCTTTAGCACCACCCAGCCCCTCGTCGCCTCCACCGATAGTCTCGGTCCCGCCGCGAGCACCGGCCATCCCGTAGCCGCCCCCGCTGCTCCCACCCGTCTCCCAACCGCCCTCGCCGCCCGGCCCCTCAGCCCGCCGGCTCTTGCCGAAGTGGGCGGGGTTGACGTCGACTTGGAGACGCAACTCGGTGCCAATGACCCGGACCGAGTTGGGGTCCTCTAGGGCGAAGTAGTTGGCCACCAGCTCGCGAGCGTCCTCCACGAGGTCTCGGAGGCTCGGCCCTTCGAGGCCCAGCGCCAAGCCTTCCTCACCGGCCAACAGCTCTTCCACGGCTCGGTCCAGCTTGGTGAGGGCAACCGTTAGCGTGCGCTCCCCGGGCCCCTGTTCCCACATGAGCAGCTCCAGCGCGCGGTGGACCACCGTGCCCTTGAATGCCTGGAGGCTGGGGGGCTCCGGCAGCTTGTCGATGACCGACAACCGGAAGGCGAGAGCACACTCTTTGAAAGTGGACACCTTCGAGGGAGTGAGCGAGCCAGGCAGCTGAAAAGACATTATGGCAAAGGCTAACCAGCGGGGGCGACCGTTAAGAGCGGTTCCAGGAGGGCCATGTGCCCGGCGGGGATCTGGCCCGCCCCCTCCTGGCCGAAGGCGGTCGTGCCCAGGCTATGACAAAAGCAGGGCTCAGGATTATTGGAGGTGGTCAAGCGCCTGCCAGCAACTCGAGCAACCTGCCGGCGTTGTCGACGGCATCTGCCCGCCAGCAGTTGTCCAATATGAGGTGCACCTGGGAAGTGCAAGAAGCCAGGTCCCGGACCGCCGGCACCCAAGCAGCCAGCTCGGCTTCGCTGTAACGGTAGGACCACCAGGCAGCCCGCTCCAGGTGAAGACCACCCTCCGCACCTCCTTCGGCTGCTGCACCGCGCTCGCCTTCGCCTTTTGCATCCCCCTTGCCCCCGGCTGCCGCACCATTCCCGTCAGGGCGCTCGCCACCGCGTTCGCCGTCGGCACGCTCCCATGCATGCTGGCGCCGGCCCGTGAACCTCACGAACGCTACGTCGCCAGTCGCAGCGACGACGGGCCGGCGGTAGCCCAGGCTGTCGCTGCAGACCAAGCAGAGACCGAGCTGTTCCAGGAACCCGAGCGTTCGCTCGCATGCGTCTCCGTGGAACCATCGCTCGTTGCTGAGCTCGACCGCCAGCCGGAACTCCCCCAGCCGGGCCGGGAGCGTTGCCAGCTCCTCCCATGCCTCCGGCCGGGGCCGAAACCACCCCGGGAACCGGACGACGACCGTCCCTAATCTTCCAGCTCGTGCCAGGGGTCGGAGGGCGTGGCAAAAGCGCTCCCAGCATTCGTCCACCACGTCGCCCGCCAACTGGTGGCGGTACAGCTTGGTGCCACCTCGCGAGGGGGGTTTGACGTACCCTTGCAGGTCGGGCCACAACGACTCAGGCCAGGTGGGGGCCCCGCTCAGCAGCGACCATGCCCTAAGGTCCAGGGTGAAGCCGGGGGGCGTGGTTGCCACCCAGCGCCGGGCCACGTCGGGCGTCGGGGGGAACCGGTAAGTAGTGGCCACTTCGGCCAGCGGCAGCCGGCTGGCATAGTAGGCGAGGCGCTGGGCGGCGCTCAGCGAACGCGAGGGGTAGAAGGTGCCGTCACGGACGAGGGACCGGTCCGCCCACGAACTGCTCCCGGCCAGGACCCGGCAGCCGCCGATGGTTACGCCGGTGGCGGCCTGCGTGGGTGCCAGTGCCGACGCTTCAGTCACAACCCGAGCGTACGCGGCGGGGCGGGGGGTTGGTGGGATGGCAGGACGGGAGGCGGGAGCCGTACCCAAGTCCGGCCGGCGCTCGCCAACCGTAACCCTGAGCTCGGGCGAGCTGCTGAACCCACTTCACCGGGCCGGGGTGGCCCAGCCGGCCAAAGCGCGTGCACGAGACCTACAGACGCGTTTTCAAAAAGCCCGCATTCGTAGGTTTCACGCCCGATATCGGGCTCGTACCGTCCAGATGCGGCCTTTTGCGGATCGCATTTGCACATTCCGTGTGTGCCGCCCCCGCTCCGCCCCCGGCCCCGGTGCCCCCGCCCCCGCCCCCGCCCCCGCCCCCGGCCCTCGGCGAGCAAACGGCGGTGTCGAAACTCCCGGCGCGTGAAAGGATGAGCCGATGGGCATCGGCTCCTTCGCCCGCCGCGAGCTCCCCGGCGCCCGCCGGCGTCTCCCGGAGACCAGCGCCATGTGCCAGCGGGCAGAGAGACGGGTGGAGCATCAAGAGGTAGAGGTACAAGGGTGAGGGCGGTGCCGCGAGCGAAGGCCACGGCAGCACCGCGTGCGAGGGCAGCACCGCATGCGAGGGGAGTGCCGTGAGCGAGGGCGGTGGTGTGAGAGGCGCCCCGGAGCCCGAGGGGTGGGGAGTGGAACCCGGTTACTGGGACGTCTTCGGCCATTGGCGCGAAGTCCCCGCGGCCACGGTGCAGTCGATCCTTGACGCGATGGGCGCCAGCGAGAGCCGGCCGCCCGAGCGGGCCCCGGTCGTCACTGCCCAGCACGACGGCCCTTGGCCCCACCCGCTGCCCGGCGGCTGCCTCGTCCTGGAGGACGGCCGGCATATCGAGCTCGGAGGCCCCGAGGAACGGCAGGCTCCCCAGCCGGGCGACCTGCCCCTCGGTTACCATCGGCTCTTACCGACCGGCGGGGGCAGCCCTGTCACGATCGCAGTTTGCCCCACCCGCTGCCCGGCACCGGCTCCCGGCCCCGCCTGGGGCTGGTCTGTCCAGCTGTACGCGGCCAGGTCTTCGGCCAGCTGGGGTATCGGCGACTTCGCCGACCTGCGCACCTTGGCGCGCTGGGCCCGCGGGCAGGGAGCCGGTTTCCTGCTCGTCAACCCCCTACACGCCCCGGTGCCGGGGCCTGACCCCGGAGCGAGCCCTTATTCCCCCAGTTCCAGGTGCTTCTTGAACCCCCTTTACATCCGGGTGGAAGAGGTACCCGGTGCCGCCGGCCTCCCCAAGATGGCGGCTCTGGCCCAAAAAGCGACGGCCCTCGACCACGAGCGCCTCATCGACCGCGCCGCCGTTTGGGCGCTGAAATCAGAGGCTCTGGAAGCAATTTTCTGCCGCCTCGAAGCTGTCGCGGGGGACGGGCGCTTCCAAGCTTATGTCGAGGAGAGGGGCCCTTTGCTCGACGGCTACACCACTTTTTGTGCCCTGGCCGAGGTGCACGGCCTGCCCTGGGCCACCTGGCCCGAACAGTACCGGCGGCCCTCCAGCCCGGCCGTGGCCGGATTTGCCTCGAGCCCGCGTGGTCGTACCCGCAAGCGTTACCACGCCTGGCTGCAATGGCTGTGCGAAGCGCAATTAGCCGCCGCCACCCAGGGTACCGAGCTTATGTGCGACATCGCCCTGGGTGTCGACCGCGGTGGGGCGGACGCGTGGCTGTGGCAGGAAGCGTTCGCCCTCCCCATGCGCGCCGGCGCCCCGCCCGACGACTTCAACGAACGCGGCCAGGACTGGGGCTTGGTCCCCTGGGATCCGTGGAAACTGCGCGCCGCTTCCTACCAGCCCTATATACAAATGCTTCGCTCCGTCCTCCGGCCCGCCCGGGCGGTGCGGGTCGACCATGTGATGGGCCTGTTCCGGTTGTTTTGGATCCCCTTCGGTTCTGAGCCGACCGACGGCGCCTACGTGAGGTACCTGTGGCGAGACATGGTAAACATCTTGCGGCTGGAAGCCTGGCGGGCGGGGACCTACGTCGTCGGCGAAGATCTGGGCACCGTGGAGGACTACGTGCGGGAGGTCCTTGCCGGCAGCGGCGTGCTTTCCTACCGGCTCTTCTGGTTCGAGCCGCGGGAGCCTGCCGAGTGGTCGGTTCAGGCGCTCGGGGCGGTGACGACCCACGACCTGCCCACGGTGGCGGGGGTGTGGACCGGCGCCGACCTCGAGGCGCAAAGCGAATTGGGCTTGCGGGTCAACGAAAGCGGCTCAGCCGCGCTGCGCCGCAGGATCGTGGAATGGGCCGGCGTACCGCCGGGGCGGCCGGTGGCCGAGGCGGTCGAGGCCGTCTACGCCTCGCTGGCGAAAGCCCCATGCCTTGCCTTGGCCGCCGTATTGGACGATGCCGCCGCCGTCGAAGAACGGCCCAACATGCCGGGTACTGTTGACCAATGGCCCAACTGGTGCCTCGGCCTGCCCGTGCCGCTCGAAGAGATCCTGCACGGCGACCTGGCCTCCGCTATAGCGCGCCACCTGAGCGGGCGCCGAGCCGCAACCGCGGCCGCCGCGCCAAGGGCGGGCAATTGAGCGCCGACCGGCTTTGTTTCAGCGCTGCGGGGAGGGCGGGTTGAGCGTCGCCGAGCTGCCAGTCCCCCCGCCGGTGGCGCCGATGTTGGCCAAATTGGCTCATGAACTGCCATCCGGGGATTACCTCTACGAGCCCAAGTGGGACGGGTTTCGCTGCATGGTCTTCCGCTGCGGTGCCGATGTCGAGCTCGGCAGCCGCAACGAGCTGTCGTTGACCCGGTACTTCCCGGAGGTGGTGGAGGTGCTCCGGCGGGACCTGCCGCAAAGTGTGGTGCTGGACGGCGAGATCGTTGTCGCTGGGCTGGCGGGGCTCGACTTCGACGCTCTCACCCAGCGGGTGCACCCGGCAGAGAGCAGGGTACGGCTCCTGGCGGGGAAGACACCCGCTTCTTTTGTAGCGTTCGACCTGTTGGCCCTGGGCGGTCGCGACTTGCGGGGACAGCCGTTCCACGAGCGCCGCCGCCTGTTGGAGGATGTCTTCGGCGCAGGCCCCGCCCCCAAAGGCCCCGCCCGGCCCCCCGGTGCCCACCTGACGCCGGCCACGAGGGACCGCGCCCTCGCCCAGGAGTGGTTCGAGCGCTTCGAGGGCGCCGGCTTGGACGGCGTGGTGGCCAAGGCGGCCGACCTTTGCTACGTCGCCGGCAAGAGGGTGATGGTGAAGGTCAAGCACCTGCGGAGCGCCGAGTTCGTCGTGGGCGGCTTCCGCCGTTACCGTGGCCCTTCCGGCCGGCCTCCGGCGAGCGGGGGGCCCGGGGAGGAGGAGGTGGGCTCGCTCATGCTCGGCCTTTACGACGGCTCCGGCCGCCTGGCACACGTCGGGGTCATCGGGGCGTTCCCCGCCGCCCAGCGCCGGCAACTGGTCGAGGTCCTCGCCCCGTACCGCCTCGGGCCCGGCGGAGCGCTGGAGGGCCACCCATGGGCGGGGTGGGCATCGGCCCAAGCTGGCCCCGGCGGGCCCCGGTTACCGGGCGCCCGCAGCCGCTGGAACGCTGCCAAGGACCTTTCGTTCGAGCCGCTCCGCCCCGAGCTCGTGGTGGAGGCGTCCTACGAGCACCTCCAGGGGGACCGCCTGCGCCACACGGCCCAGTTCCGGCGCTGGCGGCCCGACCGTGACCCGGCCAGTTGCACCTACGAACAGCTGGGGGCGGCGGTCCCGTTCCTGTTGGCCGACGTCTTCGGTCCCGGGGTCGTCGCCGGGGGAGGCGAGAGGTCCCATGGCGGGTGATTTTGCCCCCATCACGGTGGAAGGCCGGGAGATGCGGGTCTCCAACCCAGGCAAGGTTTTTTTCCCTGAAGCGGGCGTGTCCAAGATGCAATTGGTCGAGTACTACGTCTCGGTCGGCCAAGGAGCGCTCCGGGGGGTCTACCGCCGCCCGACGGTCCTCAAGCGTTTCCCCGACGGCATAAATGGCGAAGTCTTCTTCCAAAAGCGGGTACCGGCGGCAAGGCCGGAGTGGTTGCACACGGCGACGGTGTCGTTCCCCTCGGGGCGTTCCGCCGAAGAGCTCTGCCCCCTCGACGTCGCCCACATCGTCTGGGCCGTCAACCTCGGCTGTGTCGACCTCAACCCGTGGCCCGTGCGCGATTCCCACCTCGACCTGCCCGACGAGCTGCGGGTCGACCTCGACCCAATGCCCGGGCTCGGTTTCGAGCCCGTGCGCGAGGTCGCCGGTTGCGTCCACGAGGTCCTGGACGAGCTCGGGCTGCCCGGTTTCCCTAAGACCTCGGGCAGCCGGGGCATCCACATCAACGTGCCCATCAAGGCCGAGCTCGGCTTTACCGACGTGCGCGCCGGGGCGCTCGCCCTGGCGCGGGAGGTGGAGAGGCGGATGCCAGACGTGGCCACCTCCAAATGGTGGAAGGAGGAAAGGGGCCGGCGGGTGTTCATCGACTACAACCAGAATGCCCGCGACCGCACGGTGGCGTCCGCCTACTCGGTCAGGCCCGTCCCCAACGCGCGGGTCTCGGCTCCGTTCCGCTGGGACGAGCTGGGCTCCGTCGACCCCGACTCCCTCACCGTTTTCACCGTGCCCGCCAGGGTGGCGTCGGGCGGGGACCCGGCGGCGGGCGCCGACGGCCTGGCCAGCTCGCTCCGGCCGCTGCTTGAACTGGCTCGCCGAGACGTCGAAGAGCGCGGCTTGGCCGACGCGCCCTGGCCGCCTCATTTCGCCAAGGCGCCCGGTGAGCCGGTCCGGGCCCGGCCCTCGGTGCGCCGCGCCCGGAGGCCCGCAGCTGCCGGCGAGAGAGGGGGCGAGACAGAAAAAGGCGAAGAGCCCGAAGAGGCGGGGCAGGCCTAGCGCACCAGGATGGCCTTTGTCACTCCGCCGACATCGCTGTGGCCGCGGAGGGTATGTTTCGCAAGGTGACAGGTGTGCACCTGAGCGAGCACCGGGACGTACCGGGTGGCAAGCTCCGCCGGCGGTCGGGGGAGGGGCCGGCCTGTGCCCAGAGCGCGATCCTCGTCCCGGTACCCGAGGCTGACGTCCTGGTCGGGAAGTGGCGGGCGGTCCACGACCCCAAGGCGCTCACCGGGGTGCCCGCTCACATCACGCTGGTCGTGCCGTGGCTGGCCCCGCCTCAGATCAAGCCCGAGCACCTCGATGCGCTCGACCAGCTCTTGGCCGACCAGGTGTCGTTCGCTTACCTGCTCGACAGGGTTTCGTGGTTCGGGGACCGGGTCCTGTGGCTCGCTCCGTCGCCAGCCGAGCCCTTCAAGCGCCTGACGAGCCTGCTGGCCAGCCGTTTCGGTACCCCGCCTTGGCAAGGCGAGTTCAAAGAGGTCGTCCCCCACCTCACCGTCGGCTTGGCCGGTTGGGCGCCCGCTGGCGGCCTTCCCGACGCCGCCGCCGACCTCTCCAGGAAGCTGCCCCTGCGTTGCCAGGCTCGGGAGGTCGACGTCATGTGCGGCGACGGGAGCCACTGGGAGGTCCTCCACCGCGCCCTGCTGCCGGCGGGCGAGTTACTCACCCAGCCTCACTCGGCGCGCCCCTAACAAGGCCCGCCTCTCACCCGGCCCGCCGTCCTCAACCCGGCCCGCCGTCCTCAACCCGGCCCGCCGCCCGCCTCGGGGCGGGGCGTCGCTTCAGCCCCAAGCTTCGACGAGCCGGGCCACCTCGTCGGCGGGGCCCGCGGGCACGGTATAACCGGCCTCGTCCCTCACCTGGTCGAAGTTGTCGCGCACGTCCTCGGGCGTGAGCTTAGGGTTGTAGTAGCCGGTGGTGAGGCCGATGAAGAAGCGGGCCACCCGTCCCCCGGCGGAACTGTAGATCTCGCCGCTCACGGGGACGTCCCGGTGGACGAGCCAGATGGCGACCGGCGCCACCAGTTCGGGGTTGAGCTTGTCGACCAGAGGGCCGAGGATGTCCTCGGTCATCCGGGTACGGGCCAGCGGGGCGATCGCATTGACCTTGATGTCGTACTTGGCCCCTTCGGCGGCGAGGACCCTCGTAAGCCCGACGAGGCCCATCTTGGCCGCCCCATAGTTCGCCTGCCCGAAGTTGCCCAGCACGCCCGAGTTCGAGGTCGCCATCAAGACCCGGCCGTAATGCTGCTCTCGCATTTTTAGCCAGGCGGGCCGGGTCACGTAAAAGGCGCCCTTCAGGTGGACGTCGAGGACCGGGTCGAGGTGCTCGTCGGTCATGTTGTGGAACGCCTTGTCCCGCAGCACCCCGGCATTGTTGATGAGGATGTCGACCCGGCCCCATGCCTCCAGCGCCGAGTTGACGATCGCTTCGCCGCCCTCGCGGGTGGACACCGAATGATTGTCGGCCACCGCCTCACCGCCGAGGTCCTTGATCTCTTTGGCCACCTGCTCGGCCGGTCCGGTGCTCGAGCCCTCCCCCGTCACCGAGGAACCGAGGTCGTTCACCACTACACGCGCCCCCCGGCCGGCCAGGCCGAGCGCGTAATGGCGCCCGAGCCCCCCGCCCGCCCCAGTAACGACCGCGACTTGTCCGTCAAAGCCAAGATCTGCCACGGGTCGATGCTAGTGCCGCCCGGGCCGGGCGCAAGCGGGCGGCTCGGGCGGCTGGAGGCGGGCGGGGGGACGATCAGGTCCGCGAGGGCCCGTAAGGTTCGCCGGCGACCAGGTAGCACTCCTCGTGGTAATGCTCGACCCGGGTCCACCGACCGTCCTCGTACACGTTGGCAATGACCTGCCGGCCCTTCAGGCGAGCCACGAACTTGACCTGGGCCCGGCACTGCTCGCACACGGCGTCGTTCCCTGCTTCGACGAGTCGGGTAACGGCACGGCTCACCGCTAAGACAGGGGTAACAGATGTCACATCATCTGGTATCGGGTGCTCCCGCCCTTGACCTGAGGATCTGGTGGAAAGTCGGGCCTGATGTCCCGGGCCACCACTGCCGAACGCCCGCCCCGCCCTGCGGCGGTTCTCGCCCCGCCCGCTCCGTAGCCGGCCCTGGTCGGCGACAGGACTGTAGGCTGTGCTTGCCGTGCCAGACGTCCGTACCCCCCGTCCCGATACCCGCTTGTCCCGCCCTGACAATTTCGGGCCAAACGCGTGGCTGGTCGACGAGATGTTCGAGCAGTTCCGCCGGGACCCCGGGAGCGTGAGCGAGAGCTGGCGCGAGTTCTTCGAGGGTTACAAGCCCGCAGGCGCCAACCTGGCCCGGCCCATCGCGCCGACCCCGGGAGGAGGCGACGGCGCCGGCGCGATCGGTGGGGGCGCGGGCAACGCCGGAGCCGGCGCGCTCGCCCCCGCCG
>JBOGGK010000386.1:0-1579 GCA_050744045.1 Acidimicrobiales bacterium
GGCGCAGAAGGAGCCAAGGCGGCCCGCGACGGGGCGCTCGCATTGGCCGTGGAGCTCGAGCCCGGAGCGCACCACGACCTGGTCCTGGAGGTCGGCGATCACACCCTCGGCGACGCACCAGTCGACGCGGAGATCGCCTGGGTGGCGACCGAGGCCGCCTGGGCCACGGCTGTCCCCGAACTGTCCGAGACGTTGGCGCCTCGCGATGCCCGCCACGCCTACGCGGTGATGCGAGGGCTGACCACCGCCGGCGGGGGAATGGTGGCCGCCGCCACGATGTGCCTGCCGGAGCGGGCCGAGGCGGGCCGCAACTACGACTATCGCTACGCCTGGATCCGCGACCAGGCCTACGCCGGCCAGGCAGTCGCGGTCACCCACCCCCACCAGCTGCTCGACGACGCCGTCATCTTCATCGCCGAGCGGGTCCTGGCCGACGGGCCCCAGCTCAAGCCGGCCTACCGGATCGACGGTGGCCCCGTCCCCGACGAGGCCAGCCTCGCGCACCTGGCCGGCTACCCGGGGGGGGCCGACAAGGTCGGCAACTGGGTCAATCACCAGTTCCAGCTCGACGCGTTCGGTGAGGCTCTGCTGGTCTTCGCCGCGGCTGCCCGCCACGACCATCTCGGCAGCGACCACTGGCGGGCCGTCGAGGCGACGGTAGCGGCCATCGAAGCCAGATGGACTGACCCCGACGCCGGCATCTGGGAGCTCGACAACCGGCATTGGGCGCACTCCCGGCTCACCTGCGTGGCCGGCCTGCGGGCCATCGCCGCCGTCGCCGCTCCCAACCAGGCGGCCCGCTGGGAGGGCCTGGCCGACGCCATCGCCGCCGATGTCGCCTCGGACTGTGTGCACCCGAGCGGGCGCTGGCAGCGCGCCCCCGACGACGAGCGGGTGGACGCCGCCTTGTTGCTGGCGGCCGTCCGAGGGGCGCTCCCGGCCGAGGACCCTCGCAGCCGGGCCACCCTCGCCGCAGTGGCCGACGAGCTCGGCCGGGAGGGCTACGTCTACCGGTTCCGCCACGACCAGCGCCCCCTCCATGACGCCGAGGGGGCATTCGTGCTGTGCGGGTTCTTGATGGCTCTCGCCACCCATCAGCAAGGTCGGGAGACCGAGGCCATGTCCTGGTTCGAGCGCAACCGGGCGGCGTGCGGGCCGCCCGGCTTGCTGACCGAGGAGTACGACGTCAACCAACGCCAGCTGCGAGGCAACATCCCCCAGGCCTTCGCCCACGCCCTGCTGCTCGAATGCGCGGCCCGGCTCCCCCAACCCTGGGCCGGGCCGTGACCGGCCGAGCCGATCGCCACACCTCCCGCGCTTCGAGTCGAGGCCGGCGATGAGCATCTTGCGGGCGCTCAGCCCGGCGCGGGCCACCGTTGGCGTGGCCCGTCTCGGCTTCCCCGACACCGTGATCCCGGGGTGGGCCAACGGCCCGCTCGACGACCGGGCCCGCCGGGTCGTCCGGGTGCTCGGCGCCCGCCAGATCATCCAGGCGCTCATCACCGGGCGCACCCCAGCCGCTGCTGTGCTGTGGCTGGGTGCCGAGGCTGACCTCGCTCACGCCGCCAGCATGATCTGT
>JBOGGK010000387.1:0-2394 GCA_050744045.1 Acidimicrobiales bacterium
CCTGGTTGCTTTGGGGGTATGGGCGGCGAGCGCCAAAAGCATCCTCGTGCGGAACCGGAAGGTCAGCTTTTCGGTCAGCCTCACAGAGATACCGATCCTGGTCGCCATCCCCTTCTTGCCACCGGCAGGCACCCTTTTAGCCGGCTTTTTTGGCCTGCTCGCCGCCCAGATCCAAAAGCGGCGGGCGCCGGCTAAGGCGCTTGGCAACTGCCTGGCGCTCTCTGCCGCGACAGGCTTAGCGACCTGGGCCTACGACCAAGGGCTTGGCGGGCACTCGCCGGCCAGCTTGTGGGGCTGGGTGATGGCCGCCGTCGCCCTGGCCGCGTTCACGGTCGTCGATTACGCCTTGATCGTGGGGGCCCTGGCCATCCTCAACTGGCGCTGGCGGCCCCCGCCCCTCGAGGCCATGCTCGTCCACGGCGGCCTGGACATGGGGATCTGCACCGTCGGCGGCCTCACGGCCATAGTGCTCCTCCAGGTCAGCACCTGGTACATCGTGTTGTTCGCTGCCCTGGTCGCAGCCGCGGACGTGGGCTGGCGCCAGGCGGCTCGAGCGGCCCAGCAGCATGCGACCTTGGACCAGCTCTACGACTTCGCGCAGAGCCTGGCCTCGGCAGAGGAGGGCGAGCGCGACCTTTTGACCGTGGTCCTCGAGGGCGCCCGCTCGCTGTTCTCGTGCAACCGGGCTGCCGTAGTCGTCCCGCTCGAGGCCCCTCTCGACGAACTGGTCCTGCGCTGCACCCTCAGGGGCGAGGGCCCGGTCGAGGTGGAGGACGGCGTAGCTAGAGGGGAGCTGACGCCCTTGGTGGCCGCCCAGGGTTCAATGCTGGTCAGGCCAGGGGATGCCAACGAGCCTCTGCTGGTGGCCGCCCACTACGGCTTGCACGAGGCCATCGTGGCGCCCCTGCGCCCCGGCGACCCCGTCTCGGGGTACCTCTTGGTGGCTGAGCGGGCCTTCAGCCACGAAGGGTTCGCCCAGGGCGACCTGCAGCTCCTGGAGGCGTTGGCGGCCAATGCTGCGGTGGCGCTGCGCCGCGGCGGGTTGTTGGACAAGCTCCGCCACGAAGCGGCAGTGCGCGAATACGAAGCGCGCCACGACCCTCTTACCGGACTGCCCAATCGTACGCTGTTCAGCGAGCAGCTCCAGGACGCCACCGAGGCCGCCGAGGATGCGGAGGTCCTCGCGCTTGTCATGGTCGACCTGGACGGGTTCAAGCGCGTGAACGACACCTTGGGGCACCAGGCGGGCGACCTCGTCCTGGTGGAAGTGGCCCGCCGGCTCGGCCCCATGGCCAACGACCAGACTCTGGTAGCTCGCCTGGGCGGGGACGAGTTCGTCGTCCTTATCGAGGGCACCGCCGGTGAGGGGCCCGGTCTGGCCAAAGCGGAGGAAGTCTGGCAGGTGATCCGGGCGCCGATGTCCATAGAAGGCCTCAACCTGGACGTCGGTGCCAGCGTGGGGGTCGCGGCGTCATCATCCGCCCAGGCTGACCCGGTGACCCTGCTACGCCACGCCGAGATCGCCATGTACAAGGCCAAGGCCCATGGCGGTGGTGTGCGCGGCTACGAGGCGTCCTTCGAGCGGTCTAACGTGCGCAGCCTCACGATGGCGGCCGAGCTGCGCAGGGCCATCGAGGCCGGTTCGCTGGAGCTGCATTACCAGCCCGTAGTCGAGGTCCCTAGCGGCAAGGCCATCGGTTGCGAAGCGCTGACCCGCTGGGACCACGAACGTCTCGGTCGGGTCCCCCCCGACGAGTTCATACCGGTGGCAGAAAGGGCGGGCTTGATCGACCCCTTGACGTGGTGGGTGCTGGACACCGCCCTAGCCCAAGCCAAGCTGTGGCGGGCCACGGCTCCCAACCTGAGCGTGGCCGTCAACCTGTCCGCTATCTCGTTGCTGTGGCCCCGTCTGGCCGAGCGAGTCGAAGAGGCCCTGGCCCGGGCGGGCTTGCGAGCTGACGCGCTCAGGCTCGAGCTGACCGAGACCTCCATGATGGCCGAGCTGGGCAGCAAGTCTCTCGGCGAGCTGGCCGAGCTTGGGGTGCCCTTGTCCATCGACGACTTCGGCACTGGCTACTCGTCGCTAAGCCGCCTGCGTCAACTCCCCTTCGACGAAGTGAAGATCGACCGTAGTTTCGTCTCGCAAATGTGCCGGGTGAGCGATGACGAAGCGGTGGTCCGTTCGGTGATCGAGCTGGCGCGTGGCTTGGACAAGCTGGCAACCGCCGAGGGCGTGGAGGACGAGGCCACCCTCCGGCGCCTGGCGTCCATGGGCTGCCATGCGGTGCAGGGTTTCTGGTTGGCCCGGCCCCTGCCGGCGGCAGAATGCGAGGCGGTGCTGCGCAAGGCCTCGCGCTGGCCGGGTACCCTGGCCGCCCGGGAATGAGCCCGGGG
>JBOGGK010000388.1:0-9157 GCA_050744045.1 Acidimicrobiales bacterium
GACGAAGAACTCGTCGCAGGTCAGCTCTCCGAAGCGTACCAGCGTCGGGGCCTCGACAGCCCAACTGCCCAAAGTGCCATGGCCTTGGACCGCGATGCACCCGTAGCATGCCGAGTCGCGCACGACGGCCCGGTGCCTGGGAGCGACGGTGAGCTCCTTGGCGCTGAACGACGCCGACCGGTAAACCACCCAGTTGTCCCGGCAGCCCTCGGGGGCCTCCTCGTCGGGGACCGGGGGGGAAAAGCGGGACCCGAAGAACTGGGGCGAGGTGTTCTTTTCCCAGTCGACGAGCGCCACGATAAAGTCCAGGTCGCCCCGGTGCTCAGGGGGGACGTCTTTCCACATGAGCTCGTCGGGGATCGTCCGGCTGCTCGTCCAGCACTCGCACATGGCGAACACGTCGGACGCCGATTGCGGCTCGTAGGTGCAGACGCTGGCAGGGGCGTGGAGCACGCCGGCGGGCATGTCCCAACCCGTCCCCAGTTGGATGCGGTAGGCCGGCGAGAGATCCGTGACCCGGTTGTCGCCTTGGCTGGCGAAGCCGGCCAGGCGCTGCTTGAACTGCTGCTTGGTGGTACCGGGGACGAGGCCGAAATACGACACCGGGGTGGTCCCCAGGTGGTTGTTCATCTGGGGCGGGAAGTAGTAGGCCTCGGGCTTGCCTGCCCGGCCGACCAGGCGCGCCATCTCGTCGGTGTGGTGGACGTGGAACGGCAACGGGCCCTGGTTGTCGAAGAACTTGCTGTACATCGTCCAGGCCGCGTACTTCGACCAGAGCCGCTCGCCGATCAGGGCGGCACCGAGATGGGCGACGACCTCGTCGAGGGGCAGCCCTTCGCCACCCGGGCCGACCACGAAGCTGAGCCCTTCGTCCGGCCCGGTCAGGGGGCCGTTGTCCGCCCTGACGGCCGAGGACAGCCACCGTTCGTCGATGCCGCCCCGCGGGCCGCCGAGGGCGAAGTAGTCGTCGGGGTGCAGCTTGATGCGGCGCCCCGGTACGCAAAAAGAACGAGGCACCCAAGTCGGCGCCAGCCTCAAGATCCCCCCGCCCTGTTCCAGCGCCGCCTCCATCGAGGCTGGGGTGCTCGACCGGGCGAGCCCGTTAGCCATGGTCTTAGTCATGCTCGCCCTGGCGGTCCCTGCCCGGGGAGGCCGCCGTCCTCGCTCACCCGGACGACCGGCTTCAGCACCGACGGGTCGGCCCGGGCCGCTTTGAGCGCCTGCTCGCTCTGGGCGAGCGAGAAGTGGGCGTCGACGAGCGCGTCGAGGTCGACCGCACCAGAGGCGGCAAGAGCGATCGCACGAGGGTAGGTGTTGGCGTAGCGGAAGGTGCCGGTAACCCAGATCTCGTGCGCCTGTATTTCGGCCAGAGGCATAGCGATGGTGGGCTCGGGGCACATCCCGACGAGTACAGCCGTGCCGCCGGGGCGGAGCGCGTGTATGCCGTCGGCTACCGCGTCGGGATGGCCCGAGCAGTCGAAAAAGACGTCGGCGCCGCCGGCGGCTTCGGCCAAGCCGCCCGGCCCCGGGGCCACCGCCGCCGTCGCCCCCAGGGCCAAGGCGCGCTGGCGGCGGGCGGCCACGGGGTCGCTCAGCACTACCTCGGCCGCTCCCGCCGCCCGGGAGACGAGGGTAACGACAGCGCCGATCGGGCCGGCGCCGGCCACGCCAACGCGGGCACCGACGCCCACCCTGGCCTTTTCGCAGGCCCAGAGGGCGACCGAGAGCGGTTCGAGGAGGGCACCGGCGTCGTCGGAGACTGAGGGGGGGAGGGGGAAAGCGAAGTCTTCGTGGATCGTCACGTACCTCGCCAAGGCGCCGTCGACAGGGGGCGTGGCGAAAAAAGACACGTCGCGGCAGAGGTTGTAGCGGCCGGTGCGGCACTCGCGGCAGCCGCCGCAGGGGACGCCGGGTTCGAGGGCCACCCGCTCGCCGAGGCGGCGCTTGCCCGCCCCGGGCCCGAGCCCGGCCACCACGCCCGAGGACTCGTGCCCGAGCACGAGCGGCGCCTCGACCACGAAATGGCCGATCCGGCCGTGCTCGTAGTAGTGCACGTCCGAGCCGCAGATGCCGACCGAGCGGACCTCGACGAGCACCTCGCCCGGGCCCGGCACCGGCATGGGGCGCTCCTCGACCCGCAGGTCGCCGACGCCGTGGAGGACGGCAGCCTCGTTGCCTGAGGGGGCAGCCGCGCTCACTTGACGAACTCACCGCCCCGAGCCTGCAGGCCGGCGAGGATCAGCACGGCGGCGACGAAGATGTACTCGTAGTTGGACGGCAGCCCGACGAGGACGATGATGTCGTTGATCACCCCGATCACGAGCGCACCTATGGCGGCGCCGACGACCGTGCCCCGCCCGCCCGTGAAGGGGACGCCTCCCAAGATGACCCCGGCGATGGCCTGGAGCGACATCCCCGAGCCCGACGTCGGGTAGATCGACACCTGCCAGGCCGCGATCATCACCCCGCCCAGGGCGGCGAGGGAGCCGGAGATGACGAACGCCGTCACTTTCAGGTTGCGGGTGCTGAGCCCGACCGCCTTGCCCGCCTGTTCGTTGGAGCCTACCGCCCTCACCCAGGTGCCTACCGGGGTGTAGCTGAGGGTCAACTGGGACGCCAGCACGACCCCGGCCATGATGAAGATGAGGTTCGAGATGCCGAAGCTGGAGCCGGCGATCCCCCCGAAGGTGAAGGTGACGTGCGAGCCCTCGCTCGGGGCGACGTAGTTGCCCCCGTTGAACAGGAGGGCGATCCCGAGCAGGCCCCAGTAGGTGCCCAGGGTGACGACAAAGGACGGCACGCGGAACCTGGTGACTATCATGCCGACCGCACAACCGACGACCATGCCGAAAGCGATGGCGCACAAAAAGCCTTCCCAACCGGCGAAGCCGTGGAAGACCACCAGCCAAGCAGCCAGCATGCCGGCGCAGCTCAGCATGCTCTCGACACCGAGGTCGATCATGCCCATGAGGACGACGAAGGCCTCGCCGCAGGCGAGCACGATGAGGAAGCTCGAGCTTGTCAGCAACGACTTCAGGTTGCCCGCAGTGAGGAAAGAGGGAGAGGCGATCGTCGACGCGATTATCGCCACGACGAGGAAGGCGATCGGCCGGCGGACGCTGCCCGGGTTGCCGGCCAGCACGCGGCCGAGCCGTGCCCACGACAGGGCCTCTTCACGGGGGATCGCCGCGGTGGCCATCAGGTACCGGCCTCCACTGTCCCGTGGCGCATACGCCAGCGGGCGGCGGCCACCGACGGCTCGGACGCCCCCGCCTGGGCCTCGCCCCCGAACATGAGGTGGACCAGTCCCGCCACGGACAGGTTCTCGTTCGGCACGACGCAGTGCAGCCTCCCGAGGACCAGGACCGCGACCCCGTCCGCCACGGCCAAGATGTCCTCCAGGCGGTGGCTCACGAGGATCACCGTCTTGCCGAGGGCCTTCAGGTCGCGGACCAACTGGAGCAGGTCGTCCACTTTGGCCGCCGAGATAGCTGCCGTCGGCTCGTCCATCAATATGATGTCCCGGTCGAACAGGATCGCCCTCCCGATCGCCACCAGCTGTTGCTCGCCGCCCGAGAGGTTGCCCAACAGGTCGTTCGGCCGGATCTTGCTGTTCAAGCGCTCGAGCACGGCGGCGGCGCGCTTGCGCATGCTCCTGCGGTCAGAGACGAAACCGAACAGGCGCATCTCTTCGCCGAGGAACAGGTTTTCCCAGACGGTGAGGTCGCGGGCCAGTTGCAGCTGCTGGTAGATCATCTCGATCCGCAGCCGGTTCCTCGATTCGCGGGGCGAGCCGATGCTCACGGGCTGGCCTTTGTAGAAGAAAGTTCCCTCGTCGGCCCGGTTGTAGCCAGTGAGCAGCGAGAGGAACGTCGACTTCCCGGCGCCGTTGTCACCGATGAGGCCGAGGACCTCCTGGGGGTAGATGTCGAGGCTCACGCTGTCGACCGCCCGCACCGGGCCGAAGTGCTTAGACACCCCCCGGATGGACAATAAAGGGGCCTGGCCCGCATTGCCGGGCTTCCCGGCGATGCCGCCGCCCGTCCCCAAATCCCGCCCCGCCTCGAGGAGAGCCGTTTCCCCGGGCGGGCCGCTAGCCCCAGCTTTTTTCATGTCCTCTGGCATGTGTCTGCTCCGACCGCGAGCACTCGGCGATTATAGAGGGAGGCCTTGGCGGGCCTCCCTCTGCGACCAACGGCGGGCGGTCAGCTCTTGTACGACTTGGACTTGCCGTAGGGGAGCGGGGGCACCACCTTGGGCGTCCCCCACCCGCTCACGCTCGACAGGTTGGACTTCGTGACCACGGTCATGGGGACCAGGATGTCGCCGTGGGCGAACTTCGCCGGCGGCTTTACCTTGTACTGGAGGTAGTTGTCCATTGCTTCCACCGCCCAGAACGCCTCTAGGTAGGGCGAGTGGGTGACGGTGTTCAGTTGGGCGCCATTACGTATCGCGGTCAGGCTCTCGGGTTGGGCGTCAGCACCGGTGACGAGCACCTTGCCTGCCTTGAGCCCATGGTCTTTGATCGCGGTCTCGACGCCGAGCGACATGGCGTCGTTGCCGCTGATGACCAGTTGGATGTCCGTCGTCTTGGCCAGTTCGGCCGACATCACGCTTTGCGCCGTGTTGGTAGCGAAGTTCGCCGACGTGTTGAGCACGACCTTCACCCACCCCTTTTTCTCGTACGGCTTCAGCACCGCCAACGAGCCGTCCAGGCGGCCGATAGCCGTGCTCGACCCGAGCGTCCCTTCCAGCAGCGCCACGTGCCACGGTTTGGGCACTTTGTGCTTGGCCAGGTACGACAAAGCCTGCTTGGTCATGTCCCGGCCGAGGACGAAGTCGTTGTCGCCGATAAAGGCGATCCGCGCCGTTGGTGCGGTGATGTCGCGGTCGATGGTGACGATCGGGATACCGGCGGAGGCGGCCTTCTGGGCGGCGGCCGTCACGGACTCCTCGACCGTGTTCAAGATGATGCCCTGGACGCCTGCCGCCACCGCGGTCGAGACGTCGCTCGACTCGGTCGGCCCAGAGTTGTTCGCGTTTATGATCTTTATGCTGAGACGCGGGTATTTCTTGGCCGCGAGGCTGACTGCCTTGGCCATCGGTGCAAAATACGGGTAGGCGTAGCCAGTGAAAATGAAGTCGACCTTGTACAACTTGGCCGCAGCCGCATTAGTGGTAGCCGCTGCCAGCGAGCCGGCAGCCACCAAAGTGGCGACGACGCTGGTGCCGAGCTTTTTCATGCTTGTCCCTCCTCTACAACGCACGAACCTTGGAAATCGTTCTCCAAGGGCGCTACCATACACAGGCAGAAGAGGCCCCGCAAGGCACGCTCGAGTGGTAGACGGTCAGAGGGAGGTGGACCGAGGGTGGCCACGCCGGTGACCATCCGCCAGGTGGCGGAGGCGGCGGGAGTGTCGCCCGCGACGGTGTCGCGGGTCCTGTCGGGCACGAGGCGGGTCGCCCCCGAGCTGCGGGCGAAGACCCTCGCCGCGGTCGAACTGCTCGACTACCGTGCCAACCGGGTGGCCCGGGCCCTTCGCACCCGCTCCACTGGCACCGTGGGGATGGTGGTGCCCAACATCGCGAACCCTTTCTTCCCCGTCGTCATCCAGGCGGTGGAAAAGGAGCTGCGCAGGCACGCGGTCCGGCTCCTGCTCTGCGACTCGGGCGACGATGTGGGCCAGGAGGCCGAGCTCGTCCGTAGCCTGCTCGACCATCGCATCGACGGGATCCTGATCAGCCCGTGCGACCGCATCAGCAGCCGGGGGGCCCTACGCGCCGCCGCCGCCCAGGTGCCGCTCGTGCAAGTGGACCGCCTGGCGGTGAGCGATGTCGCCTATGTGGGTGTGGACCAGCAGTCTGCCATGACCGAACTGGTGGAGCACCTGATCAGCCAGGGGTGCCGCCGCTTTGCCTACGTCAGCTCCTCTTCGAGGCCCTACACGGCGGCGGAGCGCCGGCGGGCCTACCGCAGGTGCGTGCGAGCCTTGGACCCCCGCTCGGCCGAGCGGATCTACGAAGGCAGCTTCTCGTTGGACTGGGGCAGGGAGGCAGCGAGCCGCATCCTGGGCGAGGGCGACCTCCCCGACGCCATAGTGTGCGGGAACGATTCGGTAGCCCTCGGTGCTCTCGGTGCCCTGCGTGCCCACAGCGTCCGGGTGCCGGCGGACATCTTGCTCACCGGCTTCGACGACACCGACTTGGCCGGCGTCGCCTGGCCTCCCCTGACCAGTGTCCGCCAGCCCTTGGAGGCGATCGGCCGGCGGGCCGCCGAGCTCGTGCTCGGGGGAGATAACGAAGGCGTGCCGGCCACGAAGACCCTTTTCCCCGCCGAGCTGGTGGTCAGGGGATCGAGCTGCCGCCAGCGGGCCGAGGCTCCCTCCCTGGTGGGCCTCCCCGCCAGCGGCTGAGCCCAGGGGCGACCCGCGGCTGCAGCGGTTGCAGCGGTACTACTTGCTGGAGGCGGCCTCGGCTCGGGCCGGTGGCGGGCGGCTCAGACCGGTACCGGGTCGCCGCCCACCGAGCGGCGCAGGGCGGCGTGGAGGGCGTCGGGGGTCAGGACCCCGAGGTAGCGGTCCTGGTCGAGGACGGCCACCCAGCCGGCGTCGTGCTGGAGCATCTCGGCGAAGGCGGCCTTCAAGGAGGCCTCGATAGAGATACAGGCCTCGAGCGGGCGCATGAACCGGCCCACCGTGCCCACCGTGCCCGCCGTTCCCGCTGCGCCGGCCGTGCCCGCCGTGCCCACCGTGCCGGACCTGCCGCTCCCGGCTGCTTCGGGCAGGCGGCCCGGCTCCACCCAGCCGAGCAGGCGCCCGTTTTCGTCCACCACGATCGCCCAGCTGGTCCCCTCGCGGGCCACGGCAGCGCGGGCCTCGGCAACGGTGGCCCGGGGAGGCACGACCGGGGGCGTGTACAGGTCGAAGACCTCTATCGGCGTCACCGCCATGCGCCGTAGGCCCCGGTCGGCCCCGATGAAGTCGGCCACGAAGGGCGTCGCAGGCCGGGCCAGCAGGTCGGCCGGGGTGTCGTGCTGCTGGAGGCGCCCCCCCTGGCTCAGGACGGCGATCCTGTCGCCCATCGTCACCGCCTCGTCGACGTCGTGGGTGACGAAGATGACGGTCTTGTGGAGCTGGGCCTGGAGCCGGAGGAACTCCTGCTGCAGCCGGTCCCGGGCGATGGGGTCGACGGCGCCGAAGGGCTCGTCCATCAACAGCACCGGCGGGTCGCCTGCCAGTGCCCGTGCCACCCCTACCCGCTGGGCCTGGCCGCCCGAAAGCTCGTGGGGGTACCGGCCGGCGTAGGTCGCCGGGTCGAGGCCCACCAACTCCAGCATCTCGCCGACGCGCGCCCTGAGCCGGGTGCGGTCCCAGCCGAGCAGGCGGGGGACCGAGGCCACGTTGTCGGCCACCTTCAGGTGGGGGAAAAGGCCTGGTTGCTGGATGACGTAGCCGGTGCGCCGGCGCAGCTCCACCCGGTCCACCGTGGCCACGTCGCGACCCTCCACCAGCACTCGCCCGCTCGAGGGCTCCACCAAGCGGTTCACCATGCGCAGGATGGTGGTCTTGCCCCCGCCCGAGGGGCCAACGAGCACGCACAGTTCGCCCGTGGCGACCTCGAGGTCGAGGTCCTGGATGGCGAAGGTGCCGCTGCCGTAGCGCTTGGACACTGCCTCGAAGCGGATCATCTGCCTCCTCGGTTGCCCCACGCTATCGGTCCGCTCGTTACAACTCGCTCCGCCCGGCAGCGGCTCGGTGGCGCGCGCCGGCCGGGCGGACGGCAGCGCCGGGGAAGGGAGCAAGCGGGTGGACGGCACGGTCGTCGTGGGCGGCGACGGTTGATGGGAAAGGGTGACCGGGCGCCGTCACGGTAGGGTCGGTCCAGCTATGGCGTTGGTCGGTTCGGCCGGGCCGCTGGTCCAGTGGAGCTGGGTCTCTTCCGAAAGCGGCACGATCCTTTCCCTGTTGGCCCAGCATGTGGAACTGACCGTGGTCGCGGTCGCCGTCGGGTTTGCCGTCTCGCTGCCCCTTGGCGTGCTCGGCTGGAAAGTGCGGGCCTTGCGGCCCGCGTTCACCGGCTTCGCCGGGCTGCTCTACGTGATCCCCTCCATCGCGCTGCTGTCCCTGGTGGCCCCGCTGACCGGGTTCTTTTCGGTGACGACCGCCGAAGTGGCGCTGGTCAGCTACACGTTGCTGGTGTTCTTGCGCAACATCATCGCCGGGCTCTCCTCGGTGCCGGCGGACGCCCACGAGGCAGCGCGCGGCATGGGCTACACGGCCGTCGAGGAACTGTTCAAGGTGCAGCTGCCCTTGGCGCTCCCGTCCATTCTGGCCGGCCTGCGGGTAGCCACCGTAACCACCGTCGGACTGGTCAACGTGACCGCTCTCATCGGCCAGGGCGGCCTCGGCCAGCTGATAATCCAAGGCTTCAACGAGGACTTCAACACGCCCATAGTTGTCGGCCTGGTGCTGTCTGTGGCCCTGGCGGGGTTGGCCGACGCGCTCCTGGTCGGGGCCGAGCGCCTGAGCCTGCCATGGCTGCGTGCCCAGGGAAGGGAACGGTAATTGGGCTTCCTCACCCAGATCGCGCACTTTTACGCCAACGGCTCCAACTGGTCCGGCCCGGACGGGTTCCTGGTGCAACTGGCGAACCAGGCGGAGCTTTCCGCCATCTCGGTGCTTGCCGCCGTCGTCGTGGGCGTCGGCCTCGGCTCGGCCCTCGGCCACAGCGGGAAGGGGAGCTTCGTGGTGGTCAACGCCGCCAACGCGGCCCGGGCCGTCCCGTCGTTCGCCCTGGTCACCCTTATCGCGATCCAACCCGCCATGGCCGGGCTCCGCCAGGGCGGTTTCGTGGCGACGGCATTGGCGATGTTCGCCCTCGCGGTACCGCCAGTGCTGACCAACGCGTACGTCGGCACCCGCGACGTCGACGCCGACGTGCGGTCGGCGGCGCTGGCCATGGGTATGAAGCCCGGGCAGCTGTTCTGGCGCGTCGAGCTGCCTCTTTCGATGCCCCTGGTCATGGCGGGGGCAAGGACCGCCGCGGTGGAGGTGGTCGCCACGGCCACCCTGGGGGCTTATGTGGGGGTCACCGACCTCGGCTTCGACATCTTCGCCGGGCTGGACACGGGCAACAACGTCGAAACTTTCAGCGGCGC
>JBOGGK010000389.1:0-3148 GCA_050744045.1 Acidimicrobiales bacterium
GACTTGGCCAGCATCGTCGATGTCCGCCAAGCGATCAAGGACTTCGGCGAGCGCTATTTAGCCCACGTCTTCACGCCCGGCGAGCTTTCCCGGTGCGGGCAGCTGTCCGACCCGGTGCCGTTGCTCACCGCCATTTTCGCCGCCAAAGAAGCGGCGCTGAAGGCCCTGGCCGTGGATGGCGCCAAACCACCCTGGACGTCGATCGAAGCAAGCCAGCACCCCTGTGGGCGCTGGCGGCTAAGCCTTTCAGGCCCTGCCGCGGCCGTGGCCGCCAGGCGCGGGATCGACGATTTCGCGCTGAGCATAAGCTGTGACGGCGACCTCGCCACAGCCACCGTCATCGCGACCCGCGCTCCGAGTTTTCGCTGAGGACGAGCTTTCGAGCGCTACGAGTAGCGACGAAGCCACTGCTGGCTCGTCGTTGCAAAAATTGCCACTAGCGCGCCGACCTGCCAACGAATAGTCTTGGCACCCATGGCGCCGCACGGGCCCGTCCCGCATACCAGCCCCCAGGACATCACTGGGGCGTGGTCGGGACCTGTCGCCTACCTCGTCAAAAAAGCCGGCGAAGGCGACCCGGGGGCCTGGCAGGAGCTGGTAGCCCGTTTCGGGGCCGTGATCGCCGCCACGGGCCGGCGCTACCGGCTCCGCCCCGCCGACCTGGCCGAGCTCCAGCAGACGACGTGGCTCCGCCTGGTGGAGAACTTGCACCGTATCGAGCAGCCCGAGCGCGTCGGGGCCTGGCTCGCGGCAACGGCCCGTCGCGAGAGCTTGGCCTTGTTGAGGCGTTCAGGCACCCCGCGTACCGCTCGGCCCCCAACCGCCACGTCGGCACCTGGGCGTCCACCTGGGAACGGTTGTGGGCCTCTCGAAGGCCCTCCGCCTCTAGCGGCTTATTGCTTGGGCTAGAGAGGCAAACACCGACGGGCCCTCGGCCCGGGCCTTGCCGGTAGCTCGCTCGTCCAGGGGCTGGGGCACCAGGTGGAAATGAAGGTGGCCGCCCTGGGCGCTGGTGCCCGCCGGGTGGGCCCGCACCTCTACCCCGCAGGGCCCCTCCTCCTGGCGCAACGCGTTCGAGGTGCGAGACAAGCCGGCCAGGACGAGAGCCATCTCGGGCCCAGGCAGGTCGGTGAGCACGCTCACATGCTCCCTCGGTACCAACGTCACGTTACTACAGCGAGGGGCGTCAGCCTTCAGCACGACGAAGCCGGGCGTTTGCTCGAGGCAGTACCTACCGGACCTGACGAGCGCGCACCAATGGCAACTAGTCATTCCGCTTCCTTCCATCTGCGCGGGTCGGCGCAATAAAGACACTTTTCCCCGCGTATCAACCTACGAAACGGCGCTCTCTCAAAAAGCAGCTGATGAAACAGGGTCTAGCACACAGCTACTGGCCAACTGTGACATCCGCGCCGGACGAGGTGGAGAAGGACCATGGCGTCGCTGGTTGGTGAGCTGCCACAAGAACCTGGGCTGAACGACGGGGCACACCCGGACCTACCGCTACGAATAGCCCTGTCGGACGACATCCAGGTGGTACCCGATGGCGGCCCAGAGGTGAGAGGCCCCGCTGGTCCGGGCGCGAAAGGTCCTCATCACGCAAAGCGTGAGCGGCGACGCCTTGTGCGCGTTAAGGGGAACCCGGTCCGGCGCCAGCTCGTCGCCGGCGACGTCGTAGGGCTGGGTGCGTGCTGGCTGGCAGAAGCTCTCGCTTATCCAAACGGGGAACTGCGCCGCCAGGTGGCGCTGGGTATAATAGCGAGCCTCGTGACGCTGGCGGTCATGCACCGGGCCGGCCTTTACCGTTCGGCGGTGTGCGCCCTGCGCTCCCTCGAGGCGGTACGGGTCACCGCCGCGTCTGGCGTCGGCGCCGGGGCGTTCCTGGTGGTCGAGGCGCCCTTCCAGCACGTACACGTAGCCGGCCCGAGCGAGGCCGCCGCTGGCGCAGTACTGGCGGTGCTCATGCTGCGCTGGCGTTTCAGCCGCTGGTTGAAGGCACGCCGTTCCAGCTCAGAGTTCCTCCGCACGGTGGTGATGGTCGGGGTCAACGACGACGCCGGAGAACTTTGGGTGTTGCTGAGCGAAGAGCCGGAGCTCGGCTACCGCGTGGGAGCGGTCACCGGCGAGCGGCACCTGGGCGCCCCTTGGGGGCACCTGCCCCATTGCGCCAACGTCAACCAGGTCGGGGACCTCGCTCGCCGGGTGGGGGCCAGCGGTGCCATCGTCGTCGCCAGTGCTCTCCGCCCCGCCGAGCGCAAGGAGGCGGTCGAGGTCGCCTTGGCAGCGGGGCTGCACGTCCAGGTGTGGCCTGGCCTCATCGGGCTGTCCTCGCGCCGGGTGAGGTTGGTGCCGATATCGAGCGTCCCGCTCCTCTACGTCGAGCCGCGTGAGGTGGCGCCCTGGAAACTGGTGGCCAAGCGGGCGATGGACCTCGTGGGAGCCTCGGTACTGGGCGTCCTCAACGCCCCGTTGGTGGCCCTGGCGGCGGTCGCGATCAAGCTCTCCGACGGCGGGCCCGTGATCTACCGGAGCGAGCGGGTCGGGCACAAGGGGGCGACCATATCGGTGCTCAAGCTGCGCACCATGGTCCCCGGCGCCGCCAGCGTCGACGTCGATGCGCTCAACGAACGCACGGGAGGGCCACTGTTCAAGGCCTCGAACGACCCCCGGGTCACCAGGGTCGGGCGTTTCCTCCGGGCGGCCAGCATCGACGAGATCCCGCAGCTGTGGAACGTGTTGAACGGGACGATGAGCCTGGTGGGCCCCCGGCCGGCGCTGCCCGAGGAAGTGGAGCATTTCGACCCTGAGCTGCGCCGGCGCCACGAGATGCGCCCGGGCATCACCGGGCTCTGGCAGGTGGAGGCCCGGGACAACCCTTCCTTCAGCGCCTACCGCCGCCTCGACCTCGCCTACGTGGACGATTGGTCGCTCGGGCTCGACATCGCCATTGTCGCCAGCACCGTTCACCACCTGGCCGTGCGCGCCTTCGAGGCGCTGTCCGAGATGGTCCCCCGGCGCCGACGCCGGGCCGTCGAGCCGGCCGGGGCAGCGGGAGCTTGCCCACCAGTCGAGGGACTGGCCACGCGCGAGTCGGCGTGAGCAGGCTCCGCCCTCTCGCTTGCCTCATTGCCTCGGCGGTGACCGGCCT